>JBKBXU010000212.1:0-8255 GCA_046313675.1 Cytophagaceae bacterium | reverse complement strand
CGGCATACGGATATTGCAAGAAGCAAAGAGCTTGAATATGAAAACCATGATTGGATGTATGGTGGAAACCTCACTTGGTATTTTTTCTGCCCTTGCAATTGCTAATGGGGTGGATTATATAGACCTGGATGGTTTTTTTATTATAGAAGATGAACCCTATGGGTTGATTAAAGAGGAAAAAGGCTTATTAGAAAAAAGGAAATTGTTATGAAAGTGCTAGACAAAAAAGACATAAAGGTAGACTTACTAAAAAAATGCATTGATATTCAAACTGAAAAAGTTTCCACGGCAAAAAAAGCAATGGATGAGGCTCAGCAAAGTGCTAATGAAGGAGGCAATTCCACGGAAGAAATGACAGACTCTTTCAGGGAAACAATGCAAAACACCCGAGACATGTATGCAAAAAGGTATTTTGAAGTTCTAAATGAATTAGATGTACTTAAACGCATCCCTGTAAGTGGAAGTAAAGAAGTTGAACCCGGTGCGGTTATTTATACAGATATGCACAGTTATTACGTGAGCATAAGCCTGGGAAGCATAGAATATGATGGCAATAATTATTTTGCTATATCCAGCTTATCTCCTATTTATAAAATTATGGAGGGCAAGAAAAAAGGAGACACCTTTATATTCAGAGACAAAACAGTCAAAATTATTGATATTTTTTAGAAACACGTAAACCGGGAATCTCACAAATTCCCGGTTTGTATTTTCTCCAAAGGATTTTTACCATTCCAGGTTCCCGATGAATCAATAATGGTAAATCTGGCAAATAATTCTTCTTTGTACCAGTTGCGCATTCTGGTCAACTGTACAACTTCCTTATGGGATTGCATTTTATATGCATAATTTTTAATGGCCTCCTGATCCTTCCATATACTAAGTGTGGCTTGTTTATAGACAGGCGCCTCCCCTACTCCAATGGAAGCAATTAATCCTTTAGCTTCTTTCAGGCTTTCACTTGTTTGAGGTACATATTTCCAGAATTCCCGGATCTTACCGGGATATATGCTTGCCCTGGTAAGTACTACTATAGGCTCTTCGGGGCTTACGATATTCGACTCATAAACAAAAGGATTTTTTCCCGACCAAGTTCCTTTTGAATAAAAAGGACACAATTTTATATGGTATTGTTCATAAGAATGCTTCAGATAAGACTTATAAATATCTGACTGTAAAAAATTAAGGAAACAGCTTTCCTGCTCCCAAACTGCCATAAACCCATATCGTCCAAAATCAGGTTTTAAACTAAACCCCAAACCTGCCCCGCTTCCAAGAAGCTTATAAAAGATGAGTCCGGGTACTTTATTAAAAAGATATGGGCCTCTGCCCATATGCAGAAAAGCCCATATTTTAGACAAATCTTTATAACCAAAAAGAGAAAAGGTTGTAAGACGATTTTTGTCTTCAAAAGACGACATCCTTATTTCCTTAATTTTTCAATATGATTGATAAGGTTTTTATCGGAAGGAGGCAAGGCATTAATATCTGTTATTCTCCCGGCTTTGTTCACAAGCATAAACCTTGGAATAGAAGTAATGCCAAATCTTTGGAGTAAATTATCCTCCTTACCTTCCAGAGATATAAGGTGTACTCCTTTAATTTCCTTTTTAGCCACCATATCTTTCCATTTCTGCTCATCTCTGTCAATGGAAACATATAAGAAAACTACGTCATCCGCATTCTCAAAATGCTCCTTTAATTTTTTAGATTTATTAATTTCCATAAGACACGGCATACACCAGGATGCCCAAAAGTCAAGGTAAACAACCTTACCCTTAAAATCACTCAGTGACACTTTGTTGTTATCCATATCCCTAAGGGTAAAACCTTCCGGATTTTGATGTTCATCAACGCTATTGGCCCGAACCAAAAAAGCGACAAGTAACAAAGCTGCAAGAAATAAGGCTCCGATCTTTTTTATGAGGTTTTTGTTCTTTTTCTTCATTTTATTGTGTTTCAATTACAGGATCAATTTCTTTTCGTGTATATTTTTCTATTTTTCTTAAAAAGAATATAGATAGAATTAACCAGGCTGCACCAAGTGCAAGTCCTGCCAAAACATCTGTAGCAAAATGCACCCTAAGGTATACCCTGCTAAATGCGATCAGGTGTATTAATATAAACAGCAAAATACATACCGAATATTTCAAATATACATTGGAAATATTTATCCATGCAAGATAAATCAATAAACCATAAAAGGAAAAAGACATCATGGCATGTCCACTGGGAAAGCTTAAGCCAAATGCTTCAATCATAGGAGCTATGGGCCTTGGTCTGTCAAAAATGAATTTTAGGATAAGGTTCAGGCTTATTGTTCCAATAGCTACCACGGGTATTTTAAGACTATACCATGGATGCCGCCGAACAAAAAGAAAATATAAAATAAGCAGAACATTAAAAGCAATAACAAACTCTCTATTGCCCAGGTGGGTTATGAAAATAAAAAATTGATCATATCCGGCATCAGCCCAGCCGCTTATCCATATAAACACCTGTTCATCAAAATCAAAATCCTGTTGATAGATCACTTCATTCCACGCAAACAAAAAAATAAAAAGTGAACTGATAAAAATAATATTTACCATTATTATCTCGAAGGAAAATAAAGCAATTATGGCAGCTACTTTTTTGTATATTAATTTAATTCTTCGCATTCTTACTATTTAACAAGCGTAAGCAGTCTCAAGTTCTTTACAGAATGTGGTTTCTACGGGCTATCTGTAAAATATAGACTGATACTGTTTATATTGCAAAAAAAATGACTAAATGAGTATTAATTCAAGGTTAATAAAGCTCAGAAATTTAATTGAAGATACCAGAGATGTGCTAGTGAAGGCATTGAACAGAGCCATCATATACATTGGAATAAGTAATATCCTTTTGATTATTTACAAATTTGGATTTGAAAAAGCAGAATCTCATAACCAAAAACTACTCCTACTAATTGACATTTCCCTGGTAATTTTATTCTTGTGCCTTTTCGTCAGAAGCATATTGGAAATTTTTCAAACAATTTCCAAAAGGAAGATTTTTTCAGAATACCTGTTATTACTGTTTATCCTTATCGTTATTGTCATACGGCATTTTCCTGTCTGGGCAGTTCCCTTTATCCCCTGGGGGGGCTACTTAGGAAGTAATATCATTGTTTACATTACCATCGCTCTGATATTTATAATTGAAATTTCCAGAAAATCCCTAAATGTATATGCCTTAAACTTGAACCCTGCACGTTTATTCATTTATAGTTTTGGGCTGATTATTCTCTTAGGAGCGGGATTGCTTATGCTTCCCAATGCCACTACAAATGGCATTTCACTTATAGATGCCTTATTTACATCCACCAGTGCTGTATGCGTAACAGGTTTAGTGGTTCTAAATACCGCAAATGACTTTACGTTTCTGGGTCAGGTAATTATCCTTTTTCTATTTCAGTTAGGAGGTCTTGGAATCATGACTTTTACAAGCTTCTTCGGCTTCCTCTTTCATGGTGGTTTTTCTTTTCAAAATGAACTCTTCCTTCAAAACTTTATGAATGAAGATAAAATGGGGCATGTATTTAAAAGTATCCTAAAGGTCATAACAATTACCCTTGGAATTGAAGCTATTGCAGCTACATTTATCTATTTATCTACCGATGTAGCTTCTTTTCAAAATCATGGAGACCATGTGTTTTTTTCAATATTCCATGCCGTAGCCGGCTTTTGCAATTCAGGATTTTCAACCCTTCCTGATGGCTTATACGAAGCAGGCCTGCGATTTAATTACACATTACATTTAATTGTTGCCTTTACAATTATTTTTGGAGGCTTAGGTTTTCCAATAGTTTTCAACTTTTATAAATATTCGAAACATTATTTGAAAAACAAGTGGCGGCAAGTCATTTATAATGAAACGTATAAGCACTCTCCCCGGATTATAAACATCAATACCAAATTAGCAATAATGATGACCGCAATTTTATTAGTCGCAGGCACATTCTTGTTTTTCCTAGCGGAATACAATAATTCGCTCCTTGAACATTCCTGGTATGGAAAAATAGTAACCTCCTTTTTTGGCTCTGTAACTCCACGATCGGGAGGCTATAATACCGTTAATATGGGCACCCTCATGCCTGCCACTGTGTTAATTTATTTGTTTTTGATGTGGGTTGGAGCTTCACCGGGGTCTACAGGTGGTGGCATCAAGACAACCTCCTTTGCCGTAGCTATTTTAACTACTATTGGCATAGCCAAAGGCAGAGACCGTCTTGAGATTTATAAAAGAGAAATATCAGAAGAATCTGTAAAAAGGGCTTTAGCTGTTATAATTCTATCTTTTCTTGTTATTGGTTCAGCCATTTTGCTGGTAACTATCTTCGATAAAGAAAAATCTTTGATTACAGTAACATTTGAATGTTTCTCTGCTTACACCACTACAGGACTCAGCTTAGGCATCACACCAGACCTCAGCTCTTACAGTAAATTAATTATCACAGCTACCATGTTCCTTGGAAGAATTGGCATGCTTACCGTTATAATAGGCTTTGTCACAAAAGTACAAAGCCTTCGATACAAATATCCAAAAGAAAGCATTTTTATAAATTAATCATATGAAATACATCGTAATTGGTTTAGGAAATTTCGGCTCTTCTCTTGCCACCACCCTCACCCAAATGGGACACGAAGTCATCGGAGTGGATAATAATATGCAAAAGGTAGATTCCATGAAAGACAAGATAACCCATGCGGTATGCCTTGATTGCACCGATATGCATGCCATAAGCACCCTGCCTTTAAAAGATACCGATGTGGTGATCGTAGGAATTGGAGAGGACGTTGGTTCATCCCTAATGGCCACGGCCACCCTGAAACAGTTAAAAGTAAAAAAACTTATAAGCCGTTCCATCAACCCCCTTCACCATACCGTGGTAGAAGCTATAGGAGTAGACGAAATCATAAGCCCTGAAGAAGAATCAGCCGAAAGATTGGCAAAACGGCTGGAGATGAAAGGTGTAATTGATTCATTTTATATCACCGACGAATATAATATCCTTGAGGCAAAAATACCACACAGGTATGTGGGCAAAACCATAGCAGAATCAGACTTTAGAAGCCGTTACAACATTAACATACTTACCATCATACGAATCTCAGACCCTACCAACAAAGATCATAAAAAAGGCAAGGTGCTAGGTGTAGTCGGCCCGGATGTTAAAATGATTGAAAATGACATTCTGGTATTATTCGGCAGGCTTTCAGACCTGGAAAAGCTATTGCATTTTTAAAAATAAACAAGGCTTTACCCTAAGATAAAGCCTTTAAAATTAATATCGGCTATTGTAATACCTTTCGTTATAGGCACGTTCTTTCTCAATTTTTGTTCTGAAAGAAAATACTCCTGAGCCATAAAACAGAAAGAATGCTAATCCTACCAAAACAATTATAGCCAGAAACCATTCGGATACAACGCCTAATGGTCCAAAGTTTACAAATATTGCGCCCAATATAATAGGCAAATTAAAAAGAACAGCTATTCTGGTAATAAACCCAATGGCAATCATAATACCACCGGCTATATGAACCAGTGCTATGTAATGTGTCAGAGCTCCTGCAGCCCAAACAAACCGACTTTCATGCAATGAAGCAATTACTGCTTCGGTATTTTGAATAAAATAAATACCTTTTACCAATAATACTAAACCCAACAAAACCCTTAACACCGCAAATATTACCAAAGGATGCTCTTCCGCATAACGATCACCTCTTCTTACAAAATCCATCTAATACCTCCTTTTGATTAATCTCTACCTTAGTAAATAAACATTATGCCGGTAAATATAGTTTGCCAGCATAATATTTACGATCATTCAGCGATTTACAGAGGATTAAACAATTTGTGCAGGTATTCAAGAACCTTAGTTTCTGCTTTTTTAGAGGCCATAAATGCATCAATTGGCCGGGAGTACATCTGATCAAAATACAAATCATCAATACGACCCAATTTGACAATGTAGGAAGTATAAAGTTTTAGAAGAAAAACATCCGTAAAGTTAATATCCCTCCCGTTCATTAAAGGATTATCAGAATAAGCCCTTTCATCATTTCTGAAAATTCTGGCACAATCATAGAAGCTAAAACTTGCAATGGGTTCGTGAATCCCTCTTGGATTGATTTCTGCAGGAATAAAGATGGTAATGTATTTGGGATCAAAATAGATATCACCCCTCACTTTATCGACAATTAAATCCTCACCAAACTCAATGCGAAAGATTTGCGAAGCTTCAATGAATTGATCCTCATATACGAAATCTTCCTCCACGGCCATTTGTTCCTGTTTCCCCCACTCTTTTTCCCATCCCTTTGCCCACTCTTTATCTTCTTCTGTAAGCCAACCTGAATTCCAATCGTAATTAACACCTGACATATTTTCTACCGGAACTTTCAATTTTTCCCAAAATTCTACGGAAGACATTTCCTCTTTCAGATGGCCATTCTTATAAGGTATCAATTCACCTCTTGTAACTGCATCAAATAGAACTGACACTAAAGGATTCCCCCTACCAAATACCTCCTCATTGTTAAATTTATTAAGGTTGATACTCCTGACAATATGTTTTTTAAATAAAACATCGCAATCCCTTATGTATCTTTTTGGATAAGGCTCAGAATTCCCCAATACAATGTTAAAAGAAAACAAAGAAAGAGTAAGGATCATCAAAAGATTTCTCATGGCTGTAAAGTTTGATCTTAACCGTATAAACGAGAAACCCTTTAGGTATAATATAAAAAGAAGATGCCATATTCAATTTCTTGAATATGGCATCAACAATCTACTAAACTATATGAAAATTAATCTTTATTCGTAAAATTCATAACCTTACATACCGAAAGTTCTTCGTCTAACACTATAGCATTAAAATCTTCCTTATTGTAATGTGTATAAGCAAACTCTAAAACATCCTCCAAATGACTTTTATAAGCATTTCCTTCAATTTTACCTGCTTGTATAACCCCACCGTTAGGAAGATTCTTTTTGTCAATAATGCCTATAACATAATCATTAAACCAAGGCTTGTCTTTCATATAAACCCACTTACCATTTACTTGTACTACAGAAGAATGTGAAAGGTCATTTCGCTCTTTGGCATTGCTCATGCCTAATTGGTCAATAAAGAGAACCAAAGAAAATACTATTGAAACACCAATAAGTAAATTTGCTATCGATTTATATTTCATAACCATTATCATTGTTTAGACAAAACTAGCAAAAATAAAGATATAATAAACTTTAAATTAGCTAAAATTATTACACCCTTAATAAATAGTGTCACAGGTACTATAACCTGCGACACGTATATACGAGAATAAAATACTTAGGGTTACAAAAAGCACGAACTATTTTCAAATCACTTCAACCAAAAGGGTGTAAAAACAACTTATTACCGGAGAAGGTTAGTTAAATAAAACAGACTTAAAAACATGAAAAACATAAATTATATACTAGCAGTAGTCTTATTTTTATTTCAGAACTGCAACGCAAATTCTGAAATCGACCGTTCTATTGCAGACACCAATTCCATAGGACAAGGCCCAATAAATTTTGTGGAAGCAGCTAAAAGAGTCACACCCGCGGTGGTACATATAAATACATTTACTACTCAGCAACAGCAGAGAGATTTAGGGCCATTTGAGGAGTTTTTTGAAGAGGGTGATGCACAACAGGACAAATCTCAAAACCAGGAGAAGGGTGAAATGAGGTTGCAAGGTGCCGGTTCCGGGGTAATTCTGACAGAAGATGGATATATTATTACAAGTAACCATATCATTCAGGAAGCAGAGAGAATTGAAGTCAGTTTGGAGGATAAAAGAGTTTATACAGCATCAGTTGTAGGAACAGACCCGTCTACCGATTTGGCGGTAATTAAAATTGAAGAAAAGAACCTGCCAATTGTAGAGTTTGGCAACTCTGAAGAGCTTGAAGTTGGCCAATGGGTGGTAGCAATTGGAAATCCTTTTGAGTTAACTTCAACCGTTACGGCAGGAATCGTGAGTGCTAAAGGACGAAATCTAAATATATTACAAGGGCAGGAACAAAGGGGAATAGAATCGTTTATTCAAACTGATGCTGCAGCAAATCCGGGAAACAGTGGTGGAGCACTCGTTAATAAAGACGGTTTATTGGTAGGTATTATAGCTGCCATAGCTAGTCCTACCGGATCTTTTGCAGGATATTCATTTGCTGTACCTGAAAATCTGACAAGAAAAGTATTT
>JBKBXU010000211.1:0-8294 GCA_046313675.1 Cytophagaceae bacterium | reverse complement strand
TTGGTTATTAAGTTTAATGATTTTGCTGATTTATAGGATATTAAGTTAATTGGAGGTTTGAGGGTTAGATGTTGGGTAACCCTCAATACCTTTACTTGTGCCTTATGCCTTGCGACTTATGCCTTACCTCCTTCCTAAAACCCCTTCAAATCCGTCTGTTCAAAAGCCCATTCCGGAGTATACAACTTACCTTCAAACGATGCCGGGTACCATGGACTTAGATCAGGATTATTAGGGTTAATTAATATTTGGGTTTCTTGTGCCGGCATATAACTTTGGGCAAGCATAAATACCTTCTCTCCAGTCTCAGGATTGATTGCTGTGTCCACCACCAGAACGGCATGTCCGGGACTTCCGCCACGTATAAACACATGGCCTGCTTCAATAGCACTTATTGCCACAGGCGTCAATTCCTTTGAAAGGGATAATGTACCGGCATACATGAACACAAAATCAAGGTATTTTCTGAATTCCTCATAAGAATCATTAGGGGCTGCTTTCTGCTCCCACCAGGTTTTATTCCCATTAACCATCACTCTTTTGCCCTGTCGCCAGCTATTGTAATCCACCTTAAACCCATTTGTCAGGTTAAAATGTATCAATTCATATTTTTTAAGACTGTATAAATATTCAGCACGAAGGCGAATAACGGCATCCGCACATTGCTGAAGGTCTTTATTTCCAATCTCCATATCCACTACTGCCACATAAACATTTCGGTTTTCTTTAATCCGACCATCGAAATACCTAACCTTTGTTCCATGAGGTTTTAGAGGTAGTTTGCGTAAATAATATGCAAAAGAAGACTCTTCCAAGCGAGTCCTTTCATAACCAGGAGGTGGAGAAAAGCGTGTTTGCATGTCCAATCCGGAAGTATCCGTAATTGGCTTTGGCACTTCCATCATCTTAGGTTGGGAAAGGATGGGGGTTGAAGCTAAAGGCTCACTGTTTTGATATTGACAAGTCGAGAAAACAAACAATAGAACTGCACAGAATGTATATGATTTTAACAGATGAGACGACATGGGAATAAAATAGGTAAAAAATTTCATAGTTAAGTTCAAATTAATAAATTTGTACCATACAAATAGCTTTTTTGTCTGAAAATTTAACCTCACTAAAACACCCTGATAAAATGAAAGTAACCGTAGTAGGAGCAGGTAATGTAGGCGCAACCTGCGCAGATGTTTTGGCCTATAAAGAAATAGTAAACGAAGTTGTATTACTTGATATCAAAGAAGGATTTGCTGAAGGTAAAGCTCTTGATATCTGGCAAAAGGCCCCCATTAATCAATATGACACCCGTACCATTGGTGTTACCAACGATTATTCAAAAACCACAAACTCCGATGTAGTAGTTATTACCTCAGGCCTTCCGAGAAAACCAGGCATGACCCGTGATGATCTTATTTCTACCAATGCCGGGATCGTACAAACGGTAACTGAAAACGTAATCAAATATTCTCCCAACTGCATCATTGTGGTGGTTTCTAACCCACTTGATGTGATGACTTACTGTGCACACCTTGCCAGCAAATTCCCAAGAGAACGGGTTATAGGTATGGCCGGAATTCTTGATACTGCACGTTACAGAGCATTCCTTGCCGAAGAAATCAACTGCTCTCCAAAAGAAATTCAGGGCATGTTGTTGGGTGGCCATGGCGATACTATGGTGCCTCTTCCAAGATATACTACGGTTGGTGGTATTCCGGTAACCGAACTTGTAGCTAAAGATAAACTTGACGCCATTATAGAAAGAACCAAAAACGGTGGTGGAGAACTTGTAAAGTTAATGGGCACGTCTGCCTGGTATGCCCCAGGATCTGCTGCTGCTCAAATGGTTGAAGCCATTGTAAAAGACCAGAGAAAAATCGTTCCGGTTTGTATTAAACTTGAAGGCGAATACGGCATCAATGACTGCTACCTTGGAGTACCTGTAATACTTGGTAAAAACGGAATTGAAAAAGTTATAGAGCTTCAGCTTAACGAAGAAGAAAAAGAGCTTCTTCAGGTTTCCAGAAAACACGTTAAAGAAGTAATGAGCGTGCTGGATAACATCTCTGCAAAAGCTTAATCCACATTAATAATAAAGCCACAGAAACCGGCATATACACCGGTCTTCTGTGGCTTATTTTATCTTCAGTATATTAGTATATTAGTTCTGAGCCATCTTTAAATTTTCAAGAATTTCAACTCTCTCAAAAGGAATAAATGCCCTTTCCTCTGTTTTTTGATTATCTGTATAAAGTTTTATTTCCCATAAAAACAGGTCGGCCATAGTTACGGGTGCATCACATACAACTTTATATTTCCGGCTTTCCCCCGGCCCCAGCTTCTTGTATTCATTATCCTCTACACAATAGATGTCATAGGAAGGGCCAAATTCATGCATGGTGTTTCCCAGATTATCCCTGACCATATTTTCAGTTATGTGCTTATTCTCGTCTTCGTATGAAAATATCTGATCCTTGGAGGTATTGGTTGCCGTAAAGGTCAACACAAAATATTCCTCATCGGAAACATCCCTCACGGGAACGCCTGCATACCAGTTCATTTTCATCATATTTACCCGGCGAACCTCAATCTTTTCAGGTTTAAATTTAAGATTGCCAAATTGCCTTTCCTCACCTATTCCGATGGTATTTTTTTTCATATACTCAAGTTCATCAATTTTACCTCTGACTTCCTCATCCTTTTCCATCGAATACATTTTTTTGTACGTCTTTAATGCAGCATCATAATTGATGAACTTTTCATTCTTTGTAGCACTATTCTTTAATTCCTGAACCTGCTCCCGGATTTTTTCTTTTTTTACAGGAAGCCCAAGATCAAGGAACAATTTATATTTCCTATTCTCTTTTATCACAATGAATTCTTTCTCTTCTGTGACCGTTTCGGCAGCACTGCTCAGTAGCAATTGATTAAATTTTTCCACTACCGACGCATTTTTCTCATACTCATTCTTCTTGGTTAAAACCGTAAACATGGCGTAGTTAACCATTTCATTTAGTATGTTTTCTGCATTTGGCTTGGTAAGCCTGACTTTTACAAAAGAGCTATCTCCATTGCTGCGTACATGTGTAATTTCATAATCATACTTGTCAGCATATTTCTTGATGACTTTTCCATCCAGTATGTTATTCTTTCTGAAGTCTTTTAGAAATTCTTTTTCAGTTTTATAAGACTTATCTTCTGCTGAAAGCAATTTATATGCTTTCTTTCCTTTGTTATCCAGGAAGGTATATTCAAGATATTTTTCAACTACCCTTTCAGGACTCTGCCTGCACCCCGTCATCACCAACAAACTAAGAACCGTTAAACCGTAAATAGCTTTCGTATAACTATTTCTCATATCTCCTCCTTTATCTCCTCAATTCATTCCCTATGTATGTAACCGGCAATGGAATTTTTATGTTGACAAATTTTTTTTCTTTTATTACAAGTTGCTCATTTGCAGCAAATAATAAGTGAAAATAAATCCATTAACCGGATTTATATGATTCACAAAGCCCATTTCACATGACTGCTCTTGCTCATATTTAAAGAAAATTATGGAAGCCTGAGAGGAATAAAGTAATTTTGCAGGTAATTATACGGTATAAAAAGTATGATAATTTCTAAAATATTATCAACTTTAGCATTTAATACAGAAAAATATACATATGAAAGTCCTAAAGTTTGGCGGTACTTCGGTAGGAACACCGGAAAGCATCAAACAGGTTGTGGAGATACTGCAGGGGTACAGGAAAAGTAAGTCAGATGTGGCTGTAGTATTTTCTGCCATGTCCGGTATTACCAATCAACTGATTGAATTAAGCAGAAAAGCTTCTGAAAGCGATGAAGATTATCATCAGCTTCTGAAAGATATTGAGAAAAGACACATAACGGTAATCAAAGCCCTTATTGATGTAAAAAATCAAAGCAAGGTAGTTGCCAATATCAAGATCATCATTAATGAACTTGAGGATTTACTGCATGGAGTTTACCTGTTAAAAGAACTTTCGCCACGCACATTGGATCTGGCATTAAGTTTCGGTGAACGACTTTCTACTTATATAATTGCAGAATACGCAACTCAAAGTGGCGTTCCATGTGATTTTGTTGATGCACGTCAATTGATTAAAACCGATAACACCTTTGGTGCTGCACGAATTGATTTTAAAGTGACCGATAAGAACATCATCGAACATTTTAAAAATAAAAAATCGATTCAGACAATCACCGGATTTATCAGCTCTACCGAAAAAAATGAAACCACGACACTGGGTCGCGGAGGTTCTGACTATACTGTAGCAGTAGTAGGTGCTGCCTTAGGTGCCGAGGAAATTGAAATATGGACAGATGTAGATGGTGTAATGACTGCTGACCCGAGAACGGTTAAGAGGGCGTTCACCCTGCCAACCATATCTTATGTAGAGGCGATGGAAATGTCGCATTTTGGAGCTAAAGTTATTTATCCTCCGACCTTACAACCTGCCTTTAACAAAAAGATCCCTATTCGCATAAGAAATACCTTCAACCCAAAATTTGAAGGGACTCTTATCAGTGAAAAAACCAAGGCAAATGACTATATGATCAAAGGAATATCATCCATCGATAGCATTGCTTTGATTACTATTCAAGGTAGTGGTATGGTTGGTGTTCCTGGTATTTCTGCCCGTGTCTTTGGAGCTTTGGCTTTAAGAAAAGTAAACGTAATTCTTATCACTCAGGCCTCGTCTGAGTATTCCATATGTTTTGCGGTTGACCCTAAAGATGCTCAGGCGGCTAAGGAAGCCCTGGAAGAGGAATTTGAGCAGGCAATCCGAAATAAGAAAATTGAAAAAGTAAAAATAGAACACAACCTGTCTATACTTGCCATCATAGGTGAAAATATGCGTAATACTCCGGGAATATCCGGGAAGCTATTCACGGCCATGGGCAAAAACGGTATAAATGTAGTTGCCATAGCACAGGGGTCTTCAGAATTTAACCTGTCTGTGGTAATAAATAAGGTTGACCTGTCAAAAGCACTGAACTCCCTGCACGAGGCATTCTTCCTTTCTGACATAAAATCCTTAAATCTCTTTGTAGTTGGTCTTGGACTTATAGGCGGCACACTGCTTGATCAGATCTGCAAGCAGGCATTCCACCTTGTAAAACAGAAGTCTCTCAACATTAACATTGTTGCTATTTCCAACAGCAAAAAAATGCTTTTCAATGAGGACGGAATAAGTCTGAAAGGATGGAAAGATGCCCTTGATAAAAATGGCGTGAAAGCAGATATGGCAGGATTTGTTAAGCAAATGGAGACCCTGAACCTGCCAAACAGTGTGTTTGTTGATTGTACTTCAAGCAAAGAAGTTGTTAAGCATTATGAAAATGTTCTGGGATCAAGCATCTCTATAGTTACACCAAATAAGCTGGCAAATTCAGGATCATATAAAGATTATGATCGCCTTCAGGATGCCGCTGTAAAACATGGAGTGAAGTTTCTTTATGAAACCAATGTGGGTGCAGGATTGCCTGTTATCAACACCCTGCGTGACCTGAAATTCAGCGGAGATACCATTGTACGAATAGAAGGGATCCTTTCAGGAACCCTGTCTTATATATTTAATACCTTCAAAGGTGATGCAAAATTCAGTGATGTGGTGTCACAAGCAAAAGAAAAAGGCTTCACTGAACCTGATCCAAGGGATGATTTGAACGGAATGGATGTGGCAAGAAAGATTCTTATTCTTTCACGTGAGGCCGGTTATCCATTGGAATTTGAAGATGTTAAGGTTGAAAACATACTTCCTGAATCGTGCAGAAAAGCTAAAACGGTGGATGCATTCATGGTTGAACTTGAAAAGCACAATGATGTATTCTCCAAAAAGAGGGATGATGCTGAGAAAAAAGGACAAGTTTTACGCTTTATAGCCAAACTGGAAAAAGGGAAAGCCACCGTTAGCCTTGAAGCCGTAGATAGCACGCACCCATTCTATTCATTGTCAGGAAGTGATAATATGATTTCTTTTACCACCGAAAGGTATATGGAACGCCCTTTGGTTATAAAAGGACCCGGAGCTGGAGCAGAAGTTACTGCAGCGGGAGTTTTTGCTGAAATCATCAGCATAAGCAATTATTTGAAAAGTTAATATACCGGTATGGATATATCACCAGAAAAAATTTCCGGGACTAAGCTCATTATGAAAGAAAGTATAAAAGTTTTTGCTCCTGCCACTGTAGCAAATGTGGTATGTGGGTTTGATGTACTTGGCTTTGCCGTAGACAACCCAGGTGATGAAGTTATACTTAAAAAAGGCGCGGGTAAGGGGCTAAAAATAAACTCTATAACCGGAGATGACGGGCGGCTTACCCTGGATCCATACAAAAATACAGTTGGTGTTTCCATTAAAAATTTTCTTGATCATATTGGAGAAAGCGATCTGCCTGTTGAAATTTCTCTTAATAAAAAAATGCCTTTGGGCAGTGGCCTGGGTTCCAGTGCCGCCAGTTCTGTAGCAGGTGTTTTTGCAATTAATCAATTACTGGATTGTCCTCTGAAACAGGAGGATCTTCTCCCTTTCGCTATGGAAGGTGAACGTATTGCCTGTGGCTCTGCCCATGCTGATAACGTTGCTCCTGGCTTGTTTGGGGGCTTTGTTTTAATACGAAGTTACGATCCATTGGACGTAGTAAGAATCCCGACACCGGCAGGTTTATATACGACTATTATCCATCCCCAGATAGAGGTTCAAACCAAAGACGCACGTTCTATTCTTAGAAAGCAGGTTTTGCTTAAAGATGCTGTTATTCAATGGGGGAATGTAGGTGGATTAATTTCGGGATTGTTTATGGGAGATTACGACCTCATAGGCCGCTCCATGCAGGATGTCATTGTCGAACCAGTAAGATCTATATTGATTCCACATTTTTATGAGGTAAAATCAAGTGCCCTGGAAGCAGGCGCTTTAGGCTGTGGAATTTCCGGTTCGGGACCTTCGGTATTTGCCCTTTGCAGAGACGAGTCCTCCGCACGCAAAGCTGGAGAGGCAATGTCAAAGGCATTTGCTTCCATTGGCATTGGCAGCGAAGTATACGTTTCTAAAATAAACAATGTCGGCCCTCTTATATTAGATTAGTTTCTTAGATATACCTGATTTTAATGAAATTATACAGCACAAATCATCAAACTACAGAAGTAAGTTTCAAGGAAGCCGTATTTAAAGGCTTGCCCTCGGATAACGGCTTATTTATGCCAAAGTCCATACCGGTACTTCCTAAAACATTCTATGACAATATAGATAAATTAAGCTTTCAGGAAATCGCTTTTGAGGTTAGCAAAGCACTTATAGGAGAAGACATTCCGGAAGCCCGGCTAAAATCAATTATTGATGATATGCTTTCCTTTGATGCTCCGGTGATAAAGGTTCATGACAACATTCATGTGCTGGAATTATTTCATGGCCCTTCGCTTGCATTCAAGGATTTTGGTGCACGATTTATGGCCAGAATAATGGCTTACTTCCTTGAGCAGGAAAAAAGGGAAGTCAATATTTTGGTAGCTACCTCCGGTGATACCGGTAGTGCCGTTGCTCAGGGATTCATAGGTATGCCCGGCATCAAAGTGACCATTCTTTATCCAAGCGGAAAAGTAAGTGAAATTCAGGAAAAACAATTGACAACCCTTGGGCAAAATGTGACTGCACTGGAAGTATTGGGCACATTTGATGATTGTCAGAAACTGGTAAAGGAGGCATTCCTGGATCTGGAACTTAGCGCAAAATTCAACCTTAGTTCCGCCAACTCAATTAATATTAGCAGGTTAATCCCTCAATCTTTTTATTATTTCTACGCCTATGCACAGGTGAAGAAATTGGGGAAACCAGTAGTTTTTTCAGTCCCTAGCGGAAATTTCGGAAACATCTGCGGTGGACTTATCGGAAAAAAAATGGGGCTGCCTGTTCATAAATTTATTGCCTCAACAAATGCCAATGACATTATTCCTCAATATCTTTTAGGCGGGAAATTCAACCCAAAACCTTCTGTGATGACCATTTCCAATGCCATGGATGTTGGTAATCCAAGCAATTTTTACCGTCTGACTGATCTTTATCAAAACGATATTGACAAAGTAAGGGCTGAGGTAAAAGGCAAAACCTATACAGATGCACAGACACGTGAAGCCATGAAAATGATCTTTGATAAAACAGGGTATGTCATGGATCCTCACGGCGCAGTTGGCTACCTTGGGTTGACAGAATATCTCAAAGAAACAGGAGATGATGCTACCGGCATTTTCTTAGCCACAGCACATCCTGCAAAAT
>JBKBXU010000210.1:0-8303 GCA_046313675.1 Cytophagaceae bacterium | reverse complement strand
ACGGACTGGTTAGATATTATTGCATTAGAGAATATGCATTTTATCGCTGAAAATGAAAAAGAAGCTACCTATCTTGCCATTAATGCCGGTGTAGACATGTCCATGACACCACTTACCACAGATTTCTGTCGATATCTTTATGAGCTTGTCCAGGAAAAAAGAATCAGCGAAGAACGAATCAATCAATCTGTTCGCAGAATTTTAAAACTAAAACTCGATCTTGGCTTATTCGAAAACCCTTACCCTCGCAATGATCGTTTTGACAGAATCGGACATCCGGAGCATAAAAAAATTGCTTTGGATGCAGCCAGAGAATCAATTGTCCTTGTAAAAAATACCGACAAAATTCTTCCACTTGAAAATATCAAAAAAATAGTAGTTACCGGTTCCACTGCTGACAAACGGGTTGCCTTAAGTGGTGGATGGACCTATCGTTTTGCTCCCAAAACAGATTATTGGTTTCCGAAAGACATGCCCACCGTTTACACTGCCTTAAAAAAACAGCTTCAAAATACCAGTGTGATATTATCAGAGGCTTCCAAACTAAAATCAACCGCAGCAGATGCTCAGGCAATTATAGTGGTAGTAGGAGAAGAAGAAGGGTATGCCGAAACTGATGGTACAATCGATGACCTTGACTTATCAGACAAACAACTTAGGGAAGTTCAAGCTGCAATAGCCACAGGAAAACCGGTTATTCTGGTACTTACAGAAGGCAGACCAAGGCTTATAAATAAAGTTGCTGACAGATGCCAGGCAATAGTTTTTGCCGGACTTCCCGGAAATGAAGGTGCCACAGCTATTGCAGAAATCTTAAGTGGAAAAGTAAATCCAAGTGGGAAAATGTCGTTTACCTACCCCTGGAAGTCAGGACATATAATTCCCTATAACTACAAGAGAAGTGAATTTTCCAGTTTCAGGCCAGTACCAGACTCCTTATTACGCTTTGCATTAATCGAGTTTGGACAGGGTCTTAGCTATACGGATTTTATTTACTCAGACCTGGCTTTAAGCGATACGGCAATTTCAAAAAACCAATCCTTAACCTGTACCATCAAAGTCACAAATAATGGTAGCCGCATCGGAAAAGAATCGGTTTTATGGTTTGTAACTGACGAGTTTGCAAGCATTACGCGACCAAATAAACAATTAAAGTATTTCGAAAAACAGGAAATTGCTCCGGGCGAAAGCAAAACATACACTTTCATAATAAATCCTGAAAAAGATCTATGGTTTCCAGACCATGAAGGAAAAAAATTACTTGAGGAAGGATACTTTACAATAAAAGTTGGTGATCAAACTGCCAGGTTTAAATTGATATAGTCAGTCTGGTAAGGCAGAATGCTAACACGCTGCCTTACTAGATTAAAACTCACCCAACCATTGCATGGCCTCTTCTTTACAAGTAAATAGCTTAGTTGGAACAGGAGGTTTATGGATTTTAATTATAAAATTACCTATCATTTTCTGTACAGCTGAATTAATAACCAAAGCGGCCACCTTCAGACTTTTACAAGAAGATGGTTCTGAGAAAAATACCCTTGCATCACGACTCATTTTTTTTACATTACAACAATCAATGCAACCCTTCACATTTTTATAATTTGAATATTTAAGCCTCCCTTCTACTACAGCTTTAGCTATTTTAAGATCTATTTCTACCTCTGAGGTAAATTCGCCACAAAGAACATCGCCCTCAAACCAATAACGCATATACCTATTCTCAAAATTATCCATAAATTTAAGTCACTTAGCCCTACTAACAAATTTATTACCTTTAATGCTAAAGCGCCATGGCATAAGAGCAAACTCTTCCGCATAAGCAATTCCAACCCGCGGCCCTGCTAGAATCTGTTCCTGTTCAATTTGAATATTCCGATCCTCTATCCAAATTACGTTTTCCCGAAGCGAGAGTCCATTATGTTCTCTGGTAATTCCAAGGGCTTGACTCAATGAACCGGGCCCTGCAGTCAACTCATGACTTATCCTGTCCTTCTTCCGCCTTTCAAGCATGATATCCATTCCCTCCACTGGTTCTATTCCCCGGACAAGAACTGCATGTGGAATATTCTCAAAATTAGTGATTATATTAAACAGGTGATGAATTCCATAACACATATACACATAACTGATCCCCCCTTCTTGGTAAAAAGTTTCTGTCCGTGCTGTTCGACGATTTCCATAGGCATGAGAAGCTTTATCCTCTGGTGCTTTGTAGGCTTCCGTTTCAACTATCATTCCACCTGTGAGGCAGCCATTGATGTTCGTAAAAAGAAATTTACCTAACAAAGAGCGACTGATTTCAAGTACATCATTCTGGAGATAAAAATCTTTATTAACTTTCATTTAGATCATTTAACGAAAGAAAATATACGCTAATATAATAGCTGCAATTATGCCTGCAAGATCTGCTATAAGACCACAAACAACGGCATATCGGGTTCTTTTAATACCTACTGAACCAAAATACACTGCCAAGACATAAAATGTAGTCTCGGTAGAACCCTGGAAAACCGATGTCAACCTACCAACAAATGAGTCCACTAAAGGAGCAGTCCCATTGGTTATTGGGCCCCAGGAGTCGATCATCAGCCCCCTCGCCCCTCCTCCGGATAAAGGTTTCATAATAGCCACTGGCAATCCTTTAACAAACTCAAGGTCAATCTGACGTTCAAAACCCAAAGAGGCTAATACGGTATTAAAAAGCCTGAAAACTCCTTCAATAAGATTTAGAAGAAGGTCCATGCCTCCGGAAGCCCGGAACACACCAATTGCAAACAATATGGCCACCAAATAAGGAATTATTTTAATGGCAACGGTAAAGCCATCCTTTGCACCATCAACAAAACTCTCATATACATTTATCTTCTTCTTCGCAGCCAAAAAAATAAAGGATCCTATAATAAAGATTATTATACTACCTGCAAACAAATTACTTTTAGCTCCAACTTCTTCCTGAGGAAGAGATGCGAAGTACCAAACAATCAAACTAACTACCGCCAAAGCACCTCCAAGGTAGGCGAGGATAACGGGTTTAAACAAATTAATGCGTTGGTAGATAGAAACAGTGACAAGGCCAACAAAAGAAGAGAAAAAAGTAGCTAAAAGAATTGGCAAAAAGATATCAGCAGGATTGGCTGCACCGGCACCAGCACGTAAAGCCATAATACTAACCGGTATTATTGTCAGGCCTGAGGTATTAAGAACGAGAAACATTATCTGTGCATTGGAAGCTGTTTCTTTTACCGGATTGATTTCCTGCAATTGGTTCATTGCTTTTAAACCCAAGGGCGTTGCAGCATTATCGAGCCCCAACATATTTGCAGAAAAATTCATTAACATAGAACCATTCGCCGGATGTTCTCTGGGAATCTCAGGAAAAAGTCTGTGAAAAAACGGCCCCACGAGGCGGGAAAGCACGTTAATTGCACCTCCATCCTCTCCTACTTTCATAACACCCAGCCATAAAGCCATAATGGCTATCAAAGGCACAATTATATCCATGGTGGTTCTTGCAGATTGTATGGTACTTTGGAACATATCATAAAATACATTCAAATCCTGTTCCGTGAAGCTGACGTTAAAAACCGCTGCAAAAAAATCACTGAAGTAATAGCCTATTACCCGGTAAATTCCCATAAGAATTCCCACTGCAAAAAAACCTATCCATATATAGTTTAGTACCATTAAGGCAGTATTTATTTATTTTTTATAATTATGTACAATGTATTAAAGGATGTGTAAAAATCAAAATGAATGTCTATTCAGGCATTTCCCATGCACTCCTGTAGGCTCCTTGTTCATCAGCATATTCAAGGAATCTCTTATAAAAAGCATTATTCGAAAGAGTGGCACTATCCCCTATCAAAACCAATTTCTTCCTGGCTCTTGTCATGGCTACATTCATTCGTCGGGTATCGGCCAGAAAACCTATTTCTCCACGATCATTGGAACGAACCAAACTTATATAAATCACATCCCTTTCCTGTCCCTGAAAGCCATCAACTGTATTAATGGTAAGCATTTTACCTAAAGAATTTAGGCCTTCATCTTTCTCCTTTAGTTCTTTTAAAAGATTTACCTGAGCTTTATACGGGGAGATAAAACCTACACTGACCTCCGACCCAATGAGCTTTTTAAGAACCTCAAAATGACGATAAAGTAATTTTGCCTCATCGTAATTAACAAGACTTGTACTCCCTGTCTCCGATGATTCCTCAAAACCACAGCCTGCAGTATCAATAAACTCAAGAGGCATTTCCAGAACGTCCCCCTCACCTAATAAGGAAGACCTAACAGATTCATGAGCTATTAACCCGGAATTATAAAACTCAAGGTTAGAAAATCCCATAATTTTTTCATTCATCCGGTATTGGGTATCAAGCATCACCGCAACCTCCTGTCGTGCTATACACTTTTCAAACAATGTTTTAATCAAGCCACCCTTAGATGCTTCAGATGATTTTACTGTAGGCGGTAACTGGCAGTGGTCGCCGGCAAATACGACTCTTTCAGAACGCATTATCGGAATCCAGGTGGCTGGTTCCAATGCCTGAGCGGCCTCATCTATAAAAACAGTTTTATAAGTTCTTCCCTTCAAAATATAAGAAGAAGACCCAACCAAGGTACAGGCAATTACTTTACTTTCTTTAAGTATTGAGTCAATTATAAATTTCTCAATCCGATCCGCTTCAAACTGTAACTTTCTGGCTTCATTAAGAATCTGCTTTCGCTGCTCTCTTTCCTCCTTCCCAAAATTACGTTTGTATTTCAGCGCCATATTTTTATACTCTATGGAAGAACGTTTGAGCTCCTTAATCAACTTATAATCCCGGTGTTTGGTAATTTGAACATCGAGGGTATGGTTTAAGATGGTATCTGTCACACGAGCTGGATTTCCTATTCGTAGGACACTTATGCCCTTTTCAGCAATTTTTTCAGTTAAAAGATCAACAGCGGTATTACTAGGTGCACATACCAATACTTGTTCCTCCTCCTTTAAAGTTTCAATTATAGAAGCAACCAATGTGGTGGTTTTACCTGTACCCGGCGGACCATGGATAATTGCAACATCTTTTGCGGATGCTATATTTCGGATTGCATTAGTTTGAGAAGTATTGAGTAAATTACTTACAGAGATTGATACGCCTTCTGAAAATGTCGCTTTTTTATATCCCAAAAGAACCTCTCTAAGATCTGCAAGCCGGCAATTACGAGCTTTCTTTACGAATTGTAAAGCATGCTCCATCTCCTTATAACTGGTTTCATCAAAGAGAAGATCCAAGCCCAATTTTCCATCATCGATCCACTCAGGAAGTTCATCCACAAATAAAGTTAGTCGGATATTGTTGGGCCGGGCAGATGATATTATACCAGAAATACAGGAATTTTCTTTTGATTTTGTAGATTGGTTGCAAAACAAAGAGGCAACCTTGCCGGACTGAAACTGATGAGGTGTATCTAAATTAGATGTTCGTTCCAGTTCAAGAATTAATCGTTCCCCTACACCGTAATACGACTCACAAACAACCAAAGGATACCAGGTAAGCCCCGCATCCCGCCGATCCTTCAAAGGGCTGTTTAATACATGCTCTTCGTATTGTTTTCGGTCTTCCTCCTGCTCGATCCGTAAAAGCTCAAGTACTTTCTCCAGCTCTTCTCCGGAATTATTCATTGTCCGCATCACGAACGTGCTTAGTTCATAGCTCTTGGGAAGAATGGACAAGGTGGAACATTTTTGCGTTTCCCTGGCTTCCTTCTCCTTTTTTGCTTTCCATAAAACACTTCCCAGTTGTAAAGTATGGATATCTCATGTCCACCACCACTGGCAGGCATTAATTTGGAAATTGTAAAGTCATAGCTGTAGGTAACACTAATATCTTCAAGTCTGAAACCAAGCATAAAAACAAGTGATTCATGGCTCCATAAACTTTGCTCATACTGTAAAAAAGGAACACCACGATACCAAAAACCAAACATTAAAGGATCATAAACAGCATATCCTCCTAAATCCAGGCGATCAAATATCCCCTGTTTCATATAAAAGAAGGAAGGTATAATACTTTTTTCCTTTTGATCTCTTTTGTATCCGGGGGTTCTTCCGGCAAGATCGATTTTATATCCACCATGAACGCTATAGCGGATCGGAAGACGTTCTCCGGTATTTAATAAAGACTGATCTGGTCTGGTAAGATTAAAGGCTGAAAAACCAAACCATAGATTTTCATTGTATATTAAACCTCCGGTTGAAAAATTCACATATGAGTTTCTCGGAGATCCTAACATTTCTGCACTTGCCCCACCGGTAAATCCACGATTATCTATCTGATCTCCAAAGGTCATGTTTACCACATCAACATCCCTGGTCACAAAAGAGGCCTGAACAGCAGGAATAAAAACCCATTTGTCCGTAAAATTTACGTGGTAAGAATAGGTAAGGCCAATGTCTGTATTACGAAAACCGGCATCGCCTTCCTTATCTCGTCTGAAGGTAAGGCCAAAGCCACTTCTTTTAGGTTCCATATAATGGTCTATAGAAGCTGCGTAAGACATGAATGGGGTTGTCTGATTGGGCCATTGAACCCGATAGTTCATAGCTGCCCTGGTATTTTGCCCTGTACCTGCAAAAGCCGGATTTAGAAATAAGGGCGCGTTATAGTACTGTGAGAATTGAGGATCCTGTGCAAAACTTACAGAACACCAAAACAATAGTACGAACGAAACTGATATATTTTTTATCCTGATCATCTTATTCAAATCCAAAAATAAATAAAAAAAACAAAACTTAAATACTTTTTTTATTTTTTAACAGAAGTCGATGTTATAACGGCAACTACAAAAATATAGGTATAAAAAAAATCCTGTAAAACTTACAGGATTTTTTTTCTTAAAATATTGATATTAATGATGATGTCCTCCGGAACCATGTACATGACCATGGTCAAGTTCTTCAGGTGTTGCTTCACGAACTTCAGTGATATTTCCTTTAAAAAATAAATCATATCCGGCAAGAGGATGGTTAAAATCCATTTCTATATCGTTAGGGGTAATATCAAGTATTCTTCCTCTAAGCATATTTCCATCAGGATCTGACATGGGTATCAAAGCCCCTACTTTAAAAACCTCTTTATCCAAAGCTCCATTTTGCGAAAACACATCAATGGGAAAACGAACAATAGCATCTTCATCCACTTCACCATAAGCTTCATCAGAATTTAAATCAAATTCAAAACCATCGCCTGCTCCCTTACCATTTAATTCCTTTTCAAATTTTTCAGGCAATCCGCTTTGTCCAAACAGAAATACCATCGGTTCCTGCTCATCTGCTTTTTCTAAAAGATCGAGGTTGCCTTCCTGGTCCTTAACCTTTAATTCGTAAGAAATTGAAACAACTGTGTTTGGGGAAATTTTCATCAGAAAAGTAAATTTATGTTAAAAGAATATCCAAAGGTAACTATTTTAAGCTTAATTTGTTCAAAAGAGTGATTTTTTTCTGCCACCGTAATTGTTTTAACAAAAACTAAATACTACAAAATTGCTAACCTGGTCTGTCCAAACTTTACCGTTAAAACTCATTTATAATTGGAAAATTTCCAGAAATGAGACGTTCGAAAAAACCAATCTTATAGTTACTGTTACAGATGGTGTACACAAAGGCATGGGTGAAGCAGCCCCAAACATTCGATATGGGGAAACACCGGAAAAGCTTTTGGAAGAATTTGACCGTTTCTTAACCATAGGCATTATTATTTCCGATTTGCAAAAACTGGAGATGGCTCTTTCCGAATTAAGCTTATATCCATCACTTAGATTTGCTATTGAATCTGCTTATATACACCACCTTGCCGAAAAAGCTAAAAAAACCGTTTCTTCTTTTCTTCAACTAACTCCACCCCCTCCCTTACCAACTTCCTATACCCTGCCTATTATGGATCCTTCGTCAATTAAAGAGTTTATAGACAAGTATAATTTGAACAGGTTTTATTCCTTAAAGATTAAAGTTAACAGCGAAAGTGCTTTTGACATGATATCTGAAGCCGGAAAACATTTTTCAGGTACTTTAAGAATTGATGGAAATGAAACCTGGACCCACCCCGATGAGCTTATAAACACATTTAATTCTTTAAAAAACAATAAAATACAATTTTTAGAGCAACCTTTTCCCTCTAAATTGGTTGATGAATATAAATACTTAAAGAAAAAAAGTAAATATGAGATTATAGCAGATGAATCCATCACAAATAATCCGGAGGATTTAATAAAACTAAAGGATCAATTTCATGGTATTAACATGAAATTAATGA
>JBKBXU010000209.1:0-8318 GCA_046313675.1 Cytophagaceae bacterium | reverse complement strand
AAATCTAAAATATTATTCCTCAAATTGGGAATGGGTATGTAGGGTAATAGCGTGAAGAAGAAAATGATGCCGGGGAAAATTGAAAGAATAAAATTGAACGCCATGGCGCTGGCTTTCTCTTCGGGGTATTCTTTCAGCATCTTGTGGAAGAATATAGCTAATATCTTACTTAATGGGATACGGTGACGTGTTACAAGGATTTTGTCTAACCTTTTTTCAATTGGGTTAGCTATTTTCTGATAATAAAAGTCTTTAAGTTTCTTCTTCATTAAAAAACGGAGCCATCTTTTTCATGAAATGGTCCGGAGGAATACAAGGCCTGCCGGTTTCTGTATTAACAAAAACAAGGCTTGTCTCCGCAATGTTTAATAAAATTTGCTCCTGGTTAAAAACTTCGTACTCAAAATGAATTCTGGTAGAGGGTAATTTTTTAATAAACACCTTAATGGTAAGCAGATCATCGTATTTGGCTGGCTTAATATATTTGGTTTTATATTCCAGGACAGGCATCATTACGCCCATATCTTCCAGTTCTTTATAACTTAAGCCGATGTGCCTGAAGGTTTCTACCCTTGCTACTTCAAAAAAGGTGGCATAGTTTCCATAATAAACGTAGCCCATCTGGTCCGTTTCTGCGTATCGCACCCTTATTTCAACCTCGTGTATAAGCATTTTTATCTGATTCTTGATTTGTTAAGCGCTTTTTGATACGAACGGGCATTTTTCTGGTGAGCCTCATAGGATTCAGCAAATACATGATATCCTGAGAAATCAGGTGAGGCACAGAAGTATTCGTACTTATGTTTCTCGAAATTAAGTACTGCATCCATGGAAGTTATGGAAGGCATGTTTATTGGTCCGGGAGGCAGGCCAGCATACATATAGGTGTTGTATGGTGAATCAAATTTGGTAGCTCCTTTATACACGCGTTTCATGGTGAAGTCTCCAATGGCATATACCACCGTAGGATCTGCCTGAAGGAGCATGCCTTTTTTCAAGCGGTTCATGTAAACACCTGCCACTCTTGGTTTTTCATCGCTCATACGGGTTTCAGCTTCTACAATGGAAGCAAGCGTGGTGACTTCAACCGGACTTAACCCGATTGCCTTGGCTTTTTCCAGTCGTTCCTCATTCCAGAATTTCTTATATTCACTATGCATTCGTTCAAAGAATTTATCAGCCGGAGTTGTCCAAAAAATTTCATAGGTATTGGGGATAAACATCGATAGGATGGTGTAGGAATTGAACCCATGCTCTTCAAGGTATTGCGGACTATTCAGCAGACTGTCAAGCTCCTCGAAGGAAAATTCCATACGCTCGCTGATTCGTTCGGCAAAATCCTTTTTCAGGCGGATGTTGTTAAAAGTAAGTTTTAGCGGTTCCTGTTCTCCTCTTTTTAATCTGCGAATCAGGCTAAGGTTGGTTTCTTTTTGGTAAACGGCATACCGTCCAGGCTTTACGTTGTCCTGGTATCCTAAAAGTTTTGAAGTGAAGGCAAAAGACATTTTGTGATGCAGGAGGTCATTGGATTCCAGCGAATCAATGACATCTGTAAAAACAGCTCCGGTTGGAATGTACAGGTATTCTTTTTTCTTCTCAAATGCGAAATTAGGGGAGAAAAATATCTGATATCCGTAAAATGTAAACGTAATAAGCAGGATGGCAAAAGTTAAAATTGCCCCTGCTATAAAGGTTGGTGATTTGGAACGTAACATAGGCCGGCAATTTATAAAATCTTTATATAAAATTGAATTTTTGCCATAACAATATATCTTTGCCCAAGGTTCTTTTTTGGAGCATTGTTTACTTATATTTTTGAATATGAAGTCCCAATTAATAGCAATTAATCCTGATAATCCTCAGGAAAAGAAACTAAGAGAAGTCGCTGAAATTCTGGCCAGGGGAGGAGTTGTTATTTATCCTACCGACACGGTTTATGGAATCGGTTGTGATATTACCAATGCCAGGGCTATAGAGCGGATTTGCAGGATCAAAAATATTGATGCCCGAAAAAATCGATTTTCTTTTATTTGCCACGACCTGAGCCATATTTCAGAATATACCCATAACCTACCTGATCCGGTATTTAAAATAATGAAGAAGGCACTTCCCGGGCCATTTACATTTATATTAAATGCAAATAACAATGTACCTAAAGCGCTGAATCCCAAAAAAAATACCATTGGGATACGAGTTCCTGATAACAACATCATACGTATGCTTGTTAAAGAACTAGGCAATCCGATTCTGACCACTTCTATTAAAGACGATGACGATGTTTTGGAGTATTCCACTGATCCGGAATTAATCTATGAAAAGTATAGGGATTCGGTTGATGTGGTAATTGACGGGGGATATGGAAACAATGTTCCCTCTACAGTTGTTGATTGCACAGGTGATGAAATAGAAATAGTGAGAGAAGGGCTGGGAGATATAGAACAATATCTATAGATTTGTTCGTGGATATTCTGATAGAATTACATTATTTTCCTTGCATCAGTTATTTCAGACGCCTTTTGTCCTGTGAAACAGTTTTTTTAGAGGCCGCTGAAAATTATCAGAAGCAAACCTACAGGAACCGTTGTTACATTCTGGGTGCGAATAAAATTCAACTTTTATCTGTGCCTGTCAAAAAGGCAGAAGGTAAGACATCTGTCAGGGATGTGAAAATAGATTATTCCATGTCTTGGCAGAGTATACATTACCGGTCTATTGTTTCAGCCTATGGAAAATCACCGTTCTTTGAATATTATATTGACTATTTCAGAGAGGTTTTTGAAAAAAAAACCGAGTTTCTGTTTGATCTGAACTATCAAATTCTAAATATTTGCGCTCAATTGATGCAGTTTGAGCTTCAGGTCAAATTAACCAGTGAATATAATAGTGTGAATGGTGCGGGCGTTAAAGAGATAGCAGATTTGAGAAATACCATTATTCCTGAAAATCGGAATGCGCCAAATGCTGCCAATTTGCGTTACCAACAGATGTTTGGCAAAGAGTTTGTACATGATCTGAGCATAATTGATCTTTTATTTTGTGAAGGGCCGCAAGCTTTTAATTACCTCAGACATAAATAAGCTGAACAAATTGTAGAAAGACTTCGTTTTTTATTAAAGTTCTTTCTCAAAAGATTGTAATATTATAGGGAAAAAATTAGATTTACCAATACACATACAACTCCTTTATATGGAAGCAAAATTTTCAAATAGGGTCAAGGAAGTAATTTCACTGAGCAGGGAGGAAGCTCTAAGGCTTGGTCATGATTATATCGGTGCGGAGCACCTTCTTCTGGGAATGATCAGAGAAGGCGAGGGTGTGGCTATAAGCCTGCTGAAGAAACTTGGTATATCATTGGATGAGCTACGTTTGTCCGTCGAACAGGCGACAAAGGGTACTGCTTCCGGTAATGTGAAAAACCTTGCAAATATACCTTTGACACGTCAGTCAGAGAAGGTTCTTAAAATAACCTATCTTGAAGCGAAAATCTTTAAGAGTGAACTTATTGGGACAGAACATTTATTATTGTCAATTCTTCGTGATGAAGATAACATTGCTACACAGATCCTTGAAAAATTTGATGTAACCTACGATGTTATTAAGGAGTTGCTTGAATACCATTCTCATAATCCTATGGCTTCCGACACTGATGAAGGAGATGAGGACAGTTCAAGGATATTTGGCAGTTCCGGATCCGGAGGAGGAGGCAAAGAGTCTTCTGCAAAAGGTGGAGCTGAAAAATCAAGAACTCCGGTATTGGACAACTTTGGCCGTGATCTTACCAAAATGGCTGAAGATAATAAGCTGGACCCTATAGTAGGAAGAGAGAAAGAAATAGAACGTGTCGCTCAGATTCTGAGCCGCCGTAAGAAAAACAACCCTATACTTATTGGTGAGCCTGGTGTTGGTAAAACAGCTATTGCTGAAGGCCTTGCCCTGAGAATTATTCAGAAAAAAGTATCAAGAGTACTGTTTGGAAAAAGGGTAGTAACCCTTGATCTAGCTTCTCTTGTTGCCGGTACAAAATACAGAGGACAGTTTGAAGAGCGAATGAAAGCCGTGATGAATGAGCTTGAAAAATCGCCTGAAGTAATTCTCTTTATTGATGAATTGCACACCATTGTAGGTGCCGGTGGAGCTTCAGGCTCTCTGGACGCTTCCAATATGTTCAAGCCAGCATTAGCCAGGGGAGATATCCAATGTATTGGTGCTACCACGCTTGACGAATATCGTCAGTACATTGAGAAGGATGGTGCACTTGCCAGAAGATTCCAAATAGTAATGGTAGACGCAACAAGTCCTGAGGAAACGGTAGAAATCCTTAACAATATCAAGGAGAAATATGAAGAACATCACCATGTTAACTATTCAGCGGAAGCGATTGAAGCATGTGTGAAAATGTCTGACCGTTATATCAGTGACAGGTTCCTTCCGGATAAAGCCATTGATGTACTTGATGAAGCCGGAGCAAGAGTGCATTTGAATAATATTCACGTGCCACCAGATATTGTTAAGCTGGAAGATTCCATCGAAAACATTAAGAAAGAAAAAAACAAAGTTGTGAAAAGCCAGAAGTACGAAGAGGCTGCACAACTTAGAGATAAAGAAAAGAAACTTCTTGAACAACTTGAAACCGCTAAACTTAAGTGGGAAGAGGAAACCAAGAAGAAGCGTTATTCTGTAAAAGAAGAAAACGTTGCCGAAGTAATTGCCATGATGACAGGGATTCCTGTAAGCAGGGTAGCTCAGAATGAAGGCGCCAAGCTGCTTGGCATGAAAGAAGAACTTCAGGCGAAAGTAATCGGACAGGATGAAGCTATAGTAAAGCTTTCCAAAGCCATTCAGCGTACAAGAGTTGGATTAAAAGATCCTAAGAAACCAATCGGTTCATTTATATTCCTTGGACCTACTGGTGTTGGAAAGACTGAACTTGCTAAAATGCTTGCATCTTATCTGTTTGACAAAGATGATGCACTGGTAAGAATAGATATGAGTGAGTACATGGAGAAGTTCTCTGTGTCAAGATTGGTAGGAGCGCCTCCGGGATATGTAGGATACGAAGAAGGTGGACAGCTTACAGAAAAAATCAGAAGAAAGCCTTACAGTGTTGTATTGCTTGATGAGATTGAAAAAGCTCACCCGGACGTATTTAACTTGTTACTTCAGGTTCTTGATGACGGTATTTTGACAGATGGTTTAGGTAGAAGGGTGGATTTTAGAAACACCATCATCATTATGACTTCCAACATTGGGGCAAGAGACCTTAAAGATTTTGGAGCAGGAATAGGATTTTCTCCTAAATCCAAGTCTGAAAATCTTGATGAGTTGATGAAAGGAACCATTCAGAGTGCCTTAAGAAAAGCATTTTCTCCGGAATTCCTGAATCGTTTGGATGATGTAATTGTCTTTAACTCTCTTGAAAGAGAACATATTCATCGAATCATTGATATTACACTTAAAAGTGTATTCGGCCGAATTCTTACGCTTGGATTTAATGTTGAGCTTACAGAAAAAGCAAAAGACTTTTTATCTGATAAAGGATATGATCCTCAGTATGGTGCTCGTCCTCTTAACCGGGCTATACAAAAGTACCTTGAAGATCCTATAGCTGAAGAGATTCTTAAGGGTGATGTTGCCCAGGGAGACACCCTTGTGGCAGATTACGATGGAAAGAGCGATGTTCTTACGCTAAAAGTCAAGAAGAAAAAAGTTGAAAATCCCGAAAGCGGGGAATAAATAAATAAAAAAAACTCCTGAGAAGGAGCTTTTTTTATGCCGATTTAATGAGTTTTCTCATTTTTATTTGTTTTTACCTAATTGTAAAATTTATTGCTATTGTAAAGCAGTAGGATTTATCTTCCCATACTTGCGTTTTTGATTTAAGGTTTTCAGGTGGTATATTGTATGGCCGTTCTTACAAGCCGGCTCTATGTCCTATGAAACCTCTTTTATTTACATTCCTTTTAGTTTTTTATGTTAATTATAGTTTTTCACAAGGAGGGGCTTCCTGTGAAACTGCCACAGTTGTAACGGCAGGCATACAAAGTGCAGACAATTCTGAAGGTGCTCAATGGTTTACTTATACCAATGAGGCGCCAGCACCAACTTTTGTTAAGTTGTCATCCTGTGGATTTACCTCTGAAGATACTTATTTTTCTGTTACACGTGAATGTGGAACAGTTGGTTTTGCCGGCAGCAACGATGCCTGTTCTCTTCAATCGGAAGCGGAGTTTATTGTTGAGGCTCATGAAACCATCTATATCGTCTGGTTTGATAATCATACTTCAGGCTCTTACTATTGGGAGCTGTCTGAATCGCCTGTAGAAGAAGGCGATATCTGTGCTATGCCTCTGGCTATTGTTGAGGGCGAAAATGTAGCAAACAAATCCGGTAAGGGACAGTGGTATATTTATACCAATAACGGCGAAGAAGATGAGGTGATAACGTTCATTGGAGAGATGTCAGGGTATGTTGAGCTTTATATGGGTTGTGGTTATTTTATTAAGGGCAGTCATTACCAAATTGATCATCATATTACTCCAGGTGAAACTGTTATTGCTTATTGGGAAGGATCGGACGAGTGGCAATTTACTTCCCGAAACCCTTCAGAAGGAGATCTATGTGAGTTGGCCATGGACCTTGATCCTGGATTAAATATCCCTGATTATTTTCAATCCCGGCAGTGGTTTTCTTTTACCAACAGCGGGGAAGAGGAGAAGGTGCTTGAATTTTCTGTTGATGAATTTCAATACCTTTACTTGTATGAAGAGTGTGGTGGTGGGGTTGTAAGCTGGAAAATTGGGAAAGTAAGCTATATTGCCGCCCCAGGACAAACAGTTTATGTTTTATGCTCTTATACCGAAGGATTGACTTTGCTGGTACGTGGCATTGAACCCGGAGATAACTGTTCAAATCCGATCATAGCGCAGGAAGGAATAAATTTGAACGCTAATTTGGGTATGGATATATGGTATTCTTATACCAATTCTGCTGATACGGATTTGGAAGTTAAGGTAGCTACTAATGAAAGTGCCTATATCAGGGTATACTCAGGTTGTAATTCTTCGATCCTTCAAACCAGGGCTTACAATTTTACCCATGATCTGGCACCGGGAGAGACCGTTTATTTTGTCATGGAGCAGACCGAAATTTTTTCTATTGACATTGGCAACGTACTTCGTGGAGAAACATGTGAAGATGCCATACCGGCACAATTTGGTAAAAACTATCCAGATAAGGTTCAGCATGTTCAGTGGTTTACCTACACCAATGAAAGTGATGGGATTGAATACATTAATATAGAGAATGACAGGTATTTTATGAATAGCATAGCATTTCTTACCGATTGTAGTCAGGATGTATCGCTGAGGGGGTATGGAGGAGTGGCAGAACTTGCTCCCGGTGCATCCTTCTATTTACACTGGTTTAATGTCAGCAGTTGGACAATGACTTTGATAGAGCCTCAGGACGGAGACTTTTGCAGTAAACCAAAGGATATTGCGTTGGGGACGAACCAGGCTGATAATAGCAGGGGCAATCAATGGTTTGTATATACCAATGAAACCGGTGAAGTTCAGGCTGCCACCATCAGCAGTTGTGGTTTGACCGAAGCTGATACCTATGTGCTTGTATATGACGCCTGTGGAGGGAATAAATTAGCGGAAAGTGATCAGTTTTGCGGATCACAGTCACAACTTGAATACAATGTTCAACCCGGTGAAACCATTTATGTCCGCTGGTCAGATGCTTATACGACCAATTCTTTTCAGTGGATATTTGGCATAGATGATCCGGCTCCTACGAGCTTATTTGAGTTTGCTGATAATGCTTTTAAGGTATATCCTACCATTTCCGAAGGTGAATATACGTTTAGTAACGCTGTTGATGTGGTGGAGGTTTATAATACAATGGGTGTTTTAATAACGCGGAAAGAAAGTACTTCCTCCTTAGATATTAGAAATCAACCTCAGGGAACGTATATCCTTAAAATTTTATCGGGGGATGTTTTTGTAAGTGCGAAGGTGATTAAGTATTAAAGGAATAAGGGGTAAGGCGTAAGGAATAAGGCGTAAGAAATAAGCTTTATTTACTGAATCTAGGAGATGGATGATAAACCCTAAATTGAAATAATTCGTTAACTTTATAGTACTTCTGTTAATAATAACAGATATGGCTATGATAAATGTGATAGAAAAAGATCTACTGAGCTACATTCTGAAGTTGGAAGTGGATCAGCAGAAGCAAGCATTGAATTATGTTAAAGAACTTTTAGAAAAGGAACGTTTGCATCAAATGGCAGATGATGCTGAAAAGGCCATTAG
>JBKBXU010000208.1:0-8351 GCA_046313675.1 Cytophagaceae bacterium | reverse complement strand
CCAGGATATTCCGGCTTGACACCTGCATAAGCTTCGGCAGTAGAAATGTGTACATCAGGATAAACCAGGATCATATATTTCCCTGAAAGCTGAATTGATGTACTGCTAAATTCATCTCCTTTTCCTCTGGCAATAAGAGGATTATTATAAATAAAAAATGGACAGTCGCTACCAAGTTTCCCGGCGTATTCTGCCATACGATCTTCCCTCAAGTTCAGCTTAAAAAGCTTGTTTAAAGTCTTTATAGTGTAGGCCCCATCAGAAGAACCACCTCCCAATCCGGCACCAATCGGGATGTTTTTATGTAAATGAATATGTACGGATGGCAAATCGAAATCTTTTTTTAACAACTCATACGCTTGGAGACAAAGATTTCCTTTAGCGGAGCCGGGTATATCAATACCTGAGGACGTAAACAGGGTCGATTTCGATGGTAAAATTTCCAGTGCATCGCATAAAGGGATAGGATAAAAACAGGTCTCAATAGAGTGAAAACCATCCTTACGTTTCTCTGTAATATAGAGTCCTAAATTAATTTTTGCATTGGGAAATGAAATCATCTAAGCGGATTACGTTATATTTATAGAGCAAATTTATAGTAAAAGAAGATAAGATCGATAATGTACAGGAATTTTGTAAAACCCGGCATGGATTATTTCATAGCGGCAGTAGCTCTTCTTCTGCTGTTCCCGGCTTTTATATTGCTGACTATAATGCTATTTTTTTTACAGAAAGGGAATGTGTTTTTTATTCAAAAAAGGCCTGGATATAAAGGAGAGGCCTTTAAGCTTATTAAATTTTGCACCATGCGTGCTGCATCATTGGAAGACAAAGGTGATGTAGACCGAATCACGCCCATTGGTCATTTCATGAGAAAGTATTCGCTGGATGAGCTTCCGCAGCTAATCAATGTTTTACGGGGGGATATAAGCCTGGTCGGCCCACGGCCTTTACTTATGGAATACCTGGATCTTTATAACTCGCGTCAGTTCCAAAGGCACAATGTTAAGCCGGGGATAACAGGGCTTGCACAAGTTTCCGGAAGAAACAGGCTTAGTTGGGAGGAAAAGTTTAACTATGACCTGGAATATATTGATAATTTGACGCTTTGGATGGATATTAAAATTTTATTCCTTACTTTATTCAGAATTTTTAATGCCGGTGATGTTAATGCCGGGAATGGACATACCATGGAGAAATTTAAAGGCAATAAGTAATGCTTATATATGGCGCAAGCGGACATGCAAAAGTAGTCAGAGATTGCCTTCTGGCTGCCGGAGAACAGATTAAGATGGTCTTTGACGACAATCCTTCCATAAAAAAATTTATGGGGCATGATGTTGATAATGTGTATTCTGTAGACAGTTTTCCTCAAGAAAAGATTATTCTTGCAATAGGCGATAATCTGATAAGAAAAACCTTGTCTGAAAAAATCAGACACGTAGTGGGCAAAGCCATACATCCCTCTGCTATACTTTCTCCATCTTCCTCTGTTGATGCTGGGAGTATGGTACTCCATCAGGCTGTAATTAATGCTGATGCACAAATAGGCAAGCACGTTATTGTGAATACCGGTTCAGTCGTAGAACACGATTGCCGCCTGCATGACTTTGTACACCTTTCTCCAAAAGCGACCTTAAACGGGGGTGTAACCATAGGAGAAGGCACACATATTGGGGCAGGAGCCATAATTTTACCCGGAGTTTCTATAGGTAAATGGTGCGTAATTGGTGCCGGTTCGGTAGTTACCAAAGATGTTCCTGATTTCTGTGTTATGGCCGGAGTACCTGCCAAATTACTAAGAAAAACCGTTACAAACGTATGAGTTACAAAATCTGGCTTTCTCCGCCACATGCAGGAGGAAGAAGAAAAATACATTCATGAAGCGTTTCAATTAAACTGGATTGCCCCGGTTGGGCCACATATTTCACGCTTCGAAAATAACCTACAGACTTATAGCGGATCTCCCCATGTTACTGCACTTAACTCCGGTACATCTGCCATTCACCTGGCATTAATTCTTGCCGGAATTCAGGAAGGAGATGAAGTTCTTGCTTCAACATTTACGTTTTCTGCCACCATCAACCCCATTCTTTACCAAAAAGCAATACCCGTTTTTGTTGAAAGTGAAAAAGACACCTGGAATACCTCCCCTGAGTATCTGGAAGAGGCAATTGTTAAGCGGATAGCAAAAGGAAAGAAACCCAAAGCCTTCATCCTTGTGCACCTCTATGGCAACCCGGCCAATCTTTCAAAAATTATGGAAATTTGTCGGAAATACGATATCCTCCTTATTGAAGATGCGGCAGAATCTCTGGGTTCAACCTACAATGGCCAAATGACCGGTACCTTCGGGGATTATGGGATTTACTCATTTAATGGAAATAAAATTATAACCACTTCAGGTGGTGGCGCCTTATTGACAAAGCACAAATCGGATGCGGATAAGGCACTGTATCTGGCAACCCAGGCTAAGGGGAAAGCAGATTTCTGCCTCCATGAAGCCATTGGCTATAACTACCGCATGAGCAATATAGCCGCAGCTATAGGCTTAGGACAGATGGAAGTTCTAAATCAGCGAATAGAAAAGCGTAGACAAATCCTTTCACTTTATAAAAAAGCGTTTCAGGAAATCCCCGAAATCAACTTTCCCCGGGAACTTGATGGTGCAACATCTAATTGCTGGCTAAGTTCTATTTGCTGGACTTCCAAGGTGGATCCTGCAAGTATCAGAAAGGAAATGGATAAAGAAGGTATTGAAACACGCAGACTTTGGAAGCCTATGCATACTCAACCAATATTTAGTGACTTCCCATATTATGGAGACAACACTTCGAAAGTTCTTTTTGAAAAGGGCCTTTCTTTACCTTCCGGCACCGCTTTAGGGGAAAAAGAAGTTTCACTTATCTCCGAAATTATTAGAAGTTTTTTTTAATAACTGAAGTTTTTATAAGCCTTTACAAATTACTGCATATAACACTTTATAGATCAATTCCTTTTTTGTAACTTGGTATACTAAATTGAATTCTTTCCATGAACTTATTCCGGTTTCTATTTCTTAGCTTTTTAATTTTTGTGCTATCTTCTGCCAACGCAGGCAACCTTGTTCCAGAAAAGAAAATAGATAGAATAAATGTCCTGTACCTGCGAGGAGAGTATAAGGATGCCTATCGCATTACCAGGTCAGTTATAAAAAGTCTGGAGAAAAATGGATATGAAGAAGATAAAGCCATGGCGGCACGCATCTTTTTTCTTCATGCGAAACTTTCAGCCGCAAGTAATTATTTTGAAGATTACCGTCAATACCTGCTGGAGGGAGAAAAAACTTTAACCGAATTAGATTGGAAGCAAACCCCCATGCCCTTTAGCATGGCGTTAATTGAAGGCATTGATGCTTGTATGGAATATGGCCATTACAGTAAAGCGCAATTTTTACTTGAAAGCTTTCCTTCTCTGTTGGAAGCTCTCGAAAAGGAAGATCGAAACCAGGTATATGAGCTAAAGCTGAGGCAGGCCCAATTGTATTACAAAATGGGTTTTCTTAACAGAAGTGAAACTCTGCTTTATGAGATAGTAGATTTTAAAAGAAGCAGAGTTGTCAAAAGTGAGGAAACCCTGGAAGACGGAAAGCTGGTAAAAAACAGAATATCATCTAAAGCATATAAGGAAAGAGCAAGAGAAAAAGCCAATGCATCAAACCTGCTTTCCGAAGTAATGATTGCTAATGGCAAGTATAAAATGGCCGACTCGCTTCTTCTGAAAAACGGAAAAGAAATCAAGAAACAATTGGGAGGTAAGGATGTAAGCATGGCAGACAATTTACATCTCAAAGCAATTTCACTTGAGGAAAATAATAAGTATGATGATTCCAGAAAAATTTATCTGAAGGCTTTTAAAACAGTAAAAAAATCCAAAGGCTATAAACAAAAAAATATATCAAGAAGGTACCTTGCCATAATGGAGGATGCCATTTTTGCTTATTATAATTTAGGAAAATATGGCAAAGCCCGTACAAGACAGAAGAATTATGAGGCTCATACCAAAAGATACTTTGGCAAAAAAAGCCATCCTCATATGTATAAGAAGGTTTTGGATGCAAAATGGTATTTATATAAAGAAGACTATAAAAGAGCTGCAGAAAATTTTTCAATATACCTTGAAGACAGCACCATTGTGCCTAATGATTACTATTCCAGGATAGAACCCAACTTACTTCTTTTCGAAGCTGAAAACGGGCGTAAAGAATATCTTGCTGCTCAAAAATCTCTTGAAACGAATATAGAAATAAGCAGCAGGGTTTTCGGAGGCAACAGCCCAAAGGCTCATGCGGCCAAACTGCAAAAAGCAACGTTCATTGTAGAATATAAAAACAATATATTAAGCCAAAGGGAAGTATTTGAGAACAGCCTGTTTACAGTCCTATATAAGGAAGTTGATTTCCGAAACAAAGACTATATAGAATATAGTTATGCCGCAACACGCTTTTACCAATTGACGGATGATTTCTCAAAAGCCTCTTCGGTTATTAATCCTCTTGTAGAGAGGCTTAGAGGGTTCTATGGAGAAAATGATTTAAGATTTTTATATGCATTGGAAAAGAAAGCCGCTGTCGACATTTCTCTGGGAAATTATAAAGATGCTGAAAGTATTCTGGTCAAAAATCTGGAAATATACCGAAGAAAAGGAAAGACAGAAAATAGCCTTGAATATTCCCAGACACTTGGGACTCTTTCAAACCTTCTGATTATTCAAGGCCGCTTTTCTGAAGCAGAAAGAAACCTGCGACGAGCATACCGCCTGTCCCGAAAGGTCCAGGACAAAGAACAATACCGTTCATCACTTGCTGTAGAAGGTTTGGCTAATCTATATCTGTATACAGGCAAATACAAAGAGGCGGAAAAAATATATAAAGAATCCCTGTCCATAAAGAAAAAATTATGGAATGAAAACAACAGAAGCCTTATAGAACCACACCATAACTTAAGTTTCTTATACTATCTGACGGGTGATTTCGCAGAAGCAGAGCGGCACATAAACAAAGCAATTCTTATAAGTGAAAATTCCTTTGGCAAAAAATCCTCCGTTTATGCTTTGAACCTTGGGCAGTTAGCAAAAATATACGTTGCCATAGGAGATTATGACAAAGCGGAAGAAACCTATGAGGTGGTAATGAAGATTCAGAAGGACATATTCGGTAGCGATCACATTATAAGAGCAAAAACGCTTAATGAATACGCGCTCGTCAAATTTTATAAAGACCCTCAAAACAAAGAATCTGAACCTATTTTAAACGAAGCTTTGCAAATTGTAGGCAAAAACCTTAGTGAAGAAACCCCTCAATATGCCGAGATTCTAAAAAATCTGGCCCTGCTAAACCTGGAGTACGGCAAACTGGATGAGGCTGAAAAAATGTTGGACAAGGCTAATAAAGTTTGGATTAACAAATTCGGGAGCGACAATATTAATTCTGCGGAAATTTTTATGGTTAAAGGAGACATCTCCTTTAGAAAAAAAGATTATGTTTCTGCTAAAGAAAAATACAATGCTTCAAAAAATGCCTATTCAAAAATATTTGACAAAAGCCATCCGCACTATGTAAGGGCTCTAAGCAAGTATGGGCAGATGTCTTTTATCTTGAAGGATTACACCTCTGCGATAAAAAGCTTGAATGAATCAACAGAAAACTACCTAAACTACATCACTAAGTATTTTCCAACGCTAAGTGAAAGGGAAAAAACAAAATTCTGGAACACCATCAAGTCGGATTTTGAATTTTATAATTCCATGGCAGTTCAATTAAGGTCGGATAATCCCGGGCTTATCGATAACATGTACAACCATGCATTGCATACAAAGTCTGTCCTATTAAACTCAGCTATTAAAGTTAAAAAACGAATACTTGAAAGTGGAGACTCTCTTTTGATAAGCAAATATGAAAGCTGGGTCAGCAACAAAGAATTGCTGAGTTCTTTGCTTTCCATGACACCTGACCAAATAAAGGACAATGGAATTGATCTTAAATCACTGGAAAAGGAAATTGAAGTTCTGGAAAAAGAACTATCCGAAAAATCAGAAATCTTCGCCAGTGTATATGAAAAGAAACTTTCCTACGACTGGAAAAAAGTGCGTGATGGGTTAAAAGAAAATGAATATGCTGTAGAAATAATCAGGTATAGAAAGTTTAAAGACAAATTCACTGACGAAGTTGCTTATGCCGCACTCATCGTTTCTCAGGAAAGTAAGAACCATCCGGATTTAATCATATTCGAAAATGGGAATGACCTGGAAAGAAGGAATATTAAATATTTTAAAAACAGCTTGCGGTTTAACGTGGACGACGAGCTGTCTTATGATGCCTTTTGGAAACCGTTTGCAAATAAAATACCTAAAGGAGCAACGGTTTATATCTCATCTGATGGGGTATTTAATCAAATAAACTTTGAGGTACTGGCAAAAGGAGACGGACAATATGTCTTGGATCATAATAAAATTGTGCTAGTCAGCAGTACAAGAAACCTTATCGTTGATGGTAAAAACAAAAAGGCGGATAAACCTATAGCTCCAATGACAACAGGAGAGGTTGCTCTTTTTGGGAATCCAAAATATTATTCCAACTCTTCAGATATTGAGCAAAATAGAATCTCACAACTTCCCGGTGCTGAAAGAGAAGTTCGTGAACTTAACATAATACTTGAAACCGGAGGGTTAAAGACAACCACCTATTTATACGAAACAGCTACCGAAGAACAAATAAAGAACCTGGACAATCCAAGAATCTTTCATATAGCAACCCACGGTTTTTTCCTGGAAGATGATGATGACATGTTAACATCGGGATTAAATGAGGTTAAACTTCTTCAAAACCCACTTCTGAGGTCTGGATTATTATTAAAAGATGGCGGAAATCTTATCTATGGAAACAACATTTTTGAATTTAACAGAGGAGATGGCATCCTCACTGCTTATGAGGCAATGAACCTCAACCTTGATAAGACAGAGTTGGTTGTGCTCAGTGCTTGTGAAACAGGGCTTGGGGAGGTGCAGGCGGGAGAAGGCGTCTTCGGCCTTCAGCGAGCCTTCCTGATCTCAGGAGCCAATTCAGTCATTATGACGCTTTTTAAAGTAGACGACAATGTAACCACAGAGTTGATGACCTTCTTCTATAATCAATGGATAAAAACGGGAGACAAGAAGGAAGCTTTCCTCTCAGCTAAAAAGTATATCAGAGAAAAATACGATAATCCCATATATTGGGGAGCCTTTATTATGGTAACGAAAAATTAAAGTAAAGCCAATGTTAACTTTCGCCAAAATTAAAGAAATTGTTAACAAGCCATAACATTGGGACACAAACACATTATTGTATATAATGCTGTATAATTGATAGTTATATAAAAATTAAATTTTTGATATAGTAAAAACTTAACAATTCCTTAACATTGCAATAATCTTGAGATAATACTACAGGACTTACTTTGTCACCGGAAAGTAAACTGTTTTATTAATGCAAATATTCATAAGGACGGCCTGTGTCGTGGCCATACTATTTACACTAAGTCATAACCTCTCAGCGCAAGACACATCTAAAGTGGTCGTTCAGAAGAAATGGTATGAAACGCTTAACATTCGTGGGTATACGCAGGTTCGCTATAACCGCTTATTTGAAACCAATCCGGACTTACGTTGTGAACAATGTGACCGATCCTGGGGCGACGGCAATAGTTTTTTTATGCGCAGAGCACGTTTGGTTTTTTTTGGCAATGTCCACGAAAGGGTTTATATATATATTCAACCGGATTTTGCCAGTGCTGCTTCTGCATCGGGTCTGCATTTTGTTCAACTAAGGGATTTATATTTTGATGTTTCCTTGGATAAGAAAAAAGAGTTTCGCTTCCGCATAGGCCAAAGTAAGGTACCCTATGGATTTGAGAATATGCAATCCAGCCAAAACCGGCTACCTTTGGATCGGAACGACGGAGTTAACAGCGCCGTTGCCAATGAACGAGACCTGGGTGTGTTCTTCTACTGGGCACCGGATAAAATACGGAAGCGTTTCGCCTGGCTTGTCAGCTCAGGACTGAAAGGCACGGGTGACTATGGCGTATTTGGCCTAGGAGTATATAACGGACAAACTGCTAATCGCCCTGAGATGAACAATAACCGACATGTAGTGGCACGGCTAAGCTATCCTTTCCTTTTGCCAAACGGACAAATTATTGAGCCGGGTATTCAGGCGTACAGAGGACAGTTTGTATTATTGTCCAGATCAAATGAAGCATTAGGAGCTAATGAATTCCTTGACCAGAGAGCTGCAGCAACCTTTGTACTATATCCTCAGCCATTTGGTATCC
>JBKBXU010000207.1:0-8402 GCA_046313675.1 Cytophagaceae bacterium | reverse complement strand
AGATGCCTTTGAGGTTGTTCAACAATTACATACCATTTTTTATAAAAGTGTAGGCAGGGTTGATGATGCCATGAATCTGGGTGGTATTAAAGTGAGTGCCGTAGAAATTGAGGAGGTGATGAATAAGCATGCCCAGGTTATTGAAACTGCGGCTATATCTGTGCCTATAGAGCAAGGTGGGCCTGAAAAACTGGTCGTATATTTTACTGCCAAAGATGCCGTGAAAGATCCTAAAAGTTTTAAAAAGGAACTACAGGATTTGTTGACCAAAGAACTTAATCCTTTGTTTAGGGTGGCTGATGTGGTTCAGGTTGATGCTTTACCCAGGACAGCTTCCAATAAGCTTATGCGCAGGGAATTGCGAAAAAAATATCTTGGTCAGTAATAACCACGCCTTCTTCTTAGAATGTTACTGGTAGTAAACTTGTTCTATTTAAAAAGGAGGTACTAATGAGCAAGACAACCTTAGAACCTAAAAGAATAAAAAACGACCCTTGCAAAAAAGGTTATGCAATGCTTGGAACAAAAGTGAAAAACGGGAGGCAGGTTCCTAATTGTGTTAAACAGCGAAGGAAAGAAACATGAAACATGGATAAATCCGGGAGGTAATTTTCAGAAGTTATTCTAGTATAAACTCATTATATAAAAAAGCTATGGCTCAAACACCATCTAATATGATACCCTTGGGTACGAAGGCACCTGATTTTACCTTGCCTGATACGGTCTCAGGAAAATCTTTGACACTTTCAATGCTTAGGTCTGAGAAGGCAACGGTGGTTATGTTCATTTGCAATCACTGTCCCTTTGTCGTGCATGTCAATAAAGAGTTGGTAAAACTTGCAAACGACTATCAGCAAAAAGGTGTTTCATTTGTTGCAATCAGCTCTAATGATGTTGAAAAATATCCCGATGATGCTCCGGACAAGATGAAGGAGACGGCTTTGAGAGAAGCGTATCCATTTCCTTATTTATATGACCGGACCCAGGAAGTTGCCAAGGCTTATGATGCTGCCTGCACGCCTGATTTTTATATTTTCGATAAGGAGCTTAAACTCGTATATCGGGGCCAGTTGGATGACTCAAGGCCTAAAAACGATCTTCCTGTTACAGGAAGAGATATACGGGAAGCACTCAACTGCCTGCTTACAGGTAAGCTGGTTCCTACCTATCAGAAACCCAGCATTGGGTGCAACATTAAGTGGAAACAATAATCTGTACTTTTTTTAATTGCTTAATATAAAAAATACCTCCTGGGTTTTGCCAAAGGATAGGCATCAATAATGCCATCACCGAGTCTATAACTAAATGTAAAGCTTTTCGTATATTTTAAAACTGTGATTCTCCGGAGGTTTCTTGAAATGAAATAACTTTTACAGTTGGTTCCCCGGTGTTTTGCTAAAAAGCTTCCGAAGTGCAAACGATATTAACTCCCAATAAAATACTTTTCAAAAAATTAGCGCTTTTGGATAAATTCTTTAATTGATGCTTGTGGCTTAACCCGCCTCTTGTTTTGATTTTTTTAAAAAAATATTGAAAGATGAATGTAAATGTCTATTATTTATTACTGGCTTTTTTGGTTTTGACATCCTGTAGAAAACCGGAAGCTTGTTTTACTGCCTCACTTACTACCGTACAATTAGGTCAGGAAGTATTATTTAATGATTGTAGCACGGACGGTGCCAAAACAAAGATAAATTTTGGGGATGGCTCAAGAGAAAAGACCTTCGTTGGAATAATCAGACACACATACTCAGATCCGGGAACGTATAATGTCACCATCACCGTATTGAACAGAAGAGGTAAAAGGAAGGATGCTGCGGGTAGTACCATAACAGTCAAGGCACCGGAAAAACAAGAAATTATAGGTAGATGGAGGTACTATAAAGAAGAAACAGTAACACTTGGAGTATCTGTGTCATTTCCAAGAAATGAATTATGGGTATTTGGTAATGAAGAGCTGGAACTTAATGGTAATTTTTATAACTGGAGTTTGGCAGGAAACATACTTACTTCTCAACATGCCAGCCCAAATTCTTTTAGAATTCTAAAGTTTTATAACAATGAAATGGAACTCAGGCACAGCGAAACAAACTATTTAGGTGCGTCTCATGATATTTACCATTTCAGAAGAGAATGATCTACTTGAAATGCTGTTTACTATTATAAGGTTTTATTAGGTAAATTCTGGCTTGTATGGCCTTTCTCAAACCATTCTATTTTTCGCTTTGTTACTAGATTAGGTAAGAAGGGGGGAGATGTTAGGGATTTAGTTTAATATATATGTTTAAGAACCGAAAAGATGCAGCATACAAGTTAGCTGAGAAGCTGGTAAAATATAAGAATAGTGATGGAATTGTCATGGCTATTCCTCGTGGTGGAGTTGAAATTGGCTATGTGTTGGCAACGGAACTTGATATGTTTTTGGATGTGGTTATGATCAAAAAAATCGGTCATCCGAAAAATCCAGAATATGCAGTAGGCTCAGTGAGTCTTTATGGAAGAATTCTGGATCATCATTATGATGTTACGCAGGAATACATAGAAGAAGAAACCAAAAAGATCAGAAAGCTTCTGAAAGAAAGGCATGAAGAGTATCTGCGGGGGCGTTCGCCATTTGAAATAAAAGGGAAAACCGTAATTCTTGCCGATGACGGGATAGCTACAGGAAATACCTTATTTGCCGCTATTCATACGATTAAGAAAAGTGAACCTGCGGAAATTATTGTTGCAGCTCCACTTGCTCCTGCTGAGGTGGTGGAGAAATTAAGAGAAATTGTTGATGATGTCGTGGTTGAAGAAATTCCAAAGAGCTTTTATGGCGTTGGGCAATTCTATGAAGACTTTAAACCGGTATCCGATGAGGAGGCTGTAAGGTTACTCAGGGATTTTAATCATGTTCAGGTATGATATAATAGGTAAATAGCTGCTGATGTAATTCAGCAGTTATTGCCTATGCATATTAGCTTGTTGTACCCTGGCTCTGTGCAGTTTTCGGATTACCCGAACTTCTTTTTTATTAAGAATGGTTTCCTGTCTTGCAATTCTGTTTTTAAGCCTTTGTAATTGCACTTTCTCCTTGTTGATCTGAAAAAGTTTTTTGTTTAAACGCTCTTCTTTTTTTAAAAGCTTTGATTTCTTGGGCTTGCCATAGGAAATACCTGCTGAGCTAGCCAAACTGCTTTTAGCTTCCGACACGGCGCAGGAAAATACAAGCGCAAGAGCCAACATTATAATTTTTATTTTCATGATTTTTCGTGGGAAGTATTGCTTACATAACGAAAAAAACCGGACGAAAATTACTATTGCAAGAGTAAACAGCAAAAGTTCAGAGAGGAAGTGAACCTGTCTGCATATTTTCCCGCTTTCCGCTCCCTTTTCTCACTCCTCGCACTACACTCCATGCCTTACGTCATTGCGAGGAGGAACGACGACGCAATCTGCCGACTTTCAACGCTTCTCGCTATTTCTTTTCCAATCCAATAAGTTTCACGGCTTGCTAAGCTCATGTCTTGAAAAGCCTCCTAATGATGGTAAATTCCGCTTGGAGAAAATTTGCTGTGGACTATTGACCATGGACTGTGGAATATTCCATCAGATTGCCGCGGCTTGCCCATGCTCATTTCCTGCCAAAGCCTCCCCAATAACGATAAAACTTATAAAAATTAGCAACAGCTCTCGCTCTCGCTTCACGCTTTTTCTCTCTCCGCTCTCGCTCCTTTATATGCTCCCCACTCTCGCTCTCCGCTCCCTTTACCTATTATACATCTTGGTCCATTCCCTCAGCAATTCCTCATGCATTTTAGTTAACTGTCCCGGTAGCAATCGCCAGAACCAGTTTTTTTCAACGGAGGCCGGCATGTTCATTCGTGATTTTTCATCCAGGCCCAATACATCCTGGAGAGGAAGTATTGCTGTTTGAGCCACGGATGCCATCGCCATTCTTGCCAATACAAGGTGTACATTGTTCTCCTTGACTGCCATACCACTATATTTTTCCAGGTTTTTCTTTTCCGTTTGACCTGCATCCTGCCTGTACCATCCGCGGGTGGTGTTATTGTCATGGGTTCCGGTATAGGCGACGTAATTGGCCGTATAGTTGTGAGGGATATAAATGGACCCGGGCAGGTCATCGCCAAAGGCAAATTGCAGAACTTTCATGCCGGGTAGGCGCAAATCATCCCTTAATTTATGGACACCCTCATTTATATCTCCAAGATCTTCCGCAATAAAAGGTAAATCGCCCAGGGCTTTTTTAATGGCATTGAAGAAGTCGATTCCGGGGCCTAATTTCCACACCCCGTTTTTGGCGGTGGTTTCTCCTGCCGGAACTTCCCAATAATCTGCAAAGGCACGAAAATGATCAAGACGAAGTATATCGTATAACTCCATGTTTTTTTTCAAGCGCTGAATCCACCAATCATATTTGCGCTTTTTCAGTACATCCCAGCGGAAAACCGGCATACCCCATAATTGCCCATCCGCATTAAAATAATCAGGTGGTACGCCTGCAATGCCTAAGGCTTTTCCATTTTTATCAAGGCTGAAAATATCAGGGTTCGCCCAGACGTCGGCTGAATCATAACTAACGTAAAAAGGCAAATCTCCAAAAAGCTCTACACCGCAATTATTGCAGTACTTCCGCAATGACTTCCATTGGTATGAGAAAATGAACTGTAGCCATTTGATTTTTCTGATTGGCTCACGATAATTTTCTTCAAATTGCTGCAAAGCTTTTTTGTCTCGGTATTTGTATTTTTCCGGCCACTGAAACCAGGCTTTATTCTTTTGTTCATTCTTTAGAACCACATAAAGAGCAAAGTCATTTAACCAAAAAGCTTCATTCTGGCAGAATTCTTCAAATTCAAGCTTCAATTCACCGGATGAACCATTGGAAAATTTCGTATAGGCTTTATCTAGTAAAACCTGCTTTATTTTTTCTGCTTCAGTAAAATTTACCGTTTCTTTGGATGAGATCTGATGTTTTTTGATTTCTTCAGGGTCTAGTAAACCATCTTTTACCAGTTCTTCCGGACTTATCAATAGGGTATTACCTGCCATACTGGAGATGGAACTGTAAGGTGAATGTCCCATGCCCGATTCTGTGGGATTCATAGGCAGCAGTTGCCAGTATGATTGCCTGCTGCGGCTAAGGAAATCTGCAAACTTTTTGGCTTCACTACCCAGGTCGCCGATGCCATACGGAGAGGGAAGGGACGTAATGTGCATGAGAATGCCGGCTCTCCGGTCTCCTGTGGATTGATTGAGCTTTAAATATGCAAAAGGAAGTTTATTAAATACCTCTCCAATGTAGATAGCACCCTTCCCTTTCGTAATTGAAAACGTGCTTTCCCATTCTTCCGGCGCTTCACCCGGCAATTCTATTCGGGTGTCTTTCCAGTCCAGGTGCTGAATATCTTTCTTTTGCTGCTTGCAGATAATTGCAGGATGAAGTGGTATAGCGATGATTCTCCATTCATTTTTAAGCCTTCTGGCAAAAGCCAGTATGTGATCTTTATACTTGCCTTTTAGAACTAGGGGAATGTAGCTTCCTTCCGTAAACAGGGCCTGGCTTTCCTTACGCTCTTTTAAAAGGGTTTGAATCATCCATAGTTTTATTCCTGCATCATGTCTGCTTTCCCATAAGTCAGAAAGGAAATCGCCACCTTTGGAAGCTGCACGTTCCAATTCTTTAAGCAGCTTTTGCCGCTTTTCAAAATTTACCGGCCTTCTGTTGTCCGGATCTACCATGCTGAGGTCCCAAAATTCGGTGCCCTGGTAAACATCAGGTATGCCGGGACAGGTAAATTTAAGCAATACCTTGGATAAGGAATTTATGATCCCAAAATCAGCTATTTTTTGCTGAAATGGAAGGAAGGTTTTCCAAAAAGGTGTTTTTTTATCTATTAGTTTCAGTGCAAATTCTGCTGTTGCTTTTTCATACGCTTCGTTAGGGCTTGTCCAGTTGGAATTCTTTTTGCCCTCTCTTAATGCTTTAATCAAATACTGCTTGAATCGTTCCGGAAAGTCTTTTTCTTCCTCAGAGTATATAGGGTAAGCACCTGTCAGCGCCTGGTAGATGAAATACTCATCGTTGTCATCAGGTCCGTTTTTTCCTTTAGATTTTTTATTGAGGGCTTTCCAGGTTTTAACTTTTTTAATCCACTCATCTGCCAGGTCTGTTAGTACATTCAGGCGGGCATTAGCATCTTCCCCACGTTTGGTATCATGGGTTGCTGTAGCATTGATGGAATAGGGGTGGTTGGATTGCCTGTCCTGCATTTTTCTATGAAACTCTTCCGGGGAAATGCCAAATGTTTCAGGGGAATCCCCAACCTCATTGTTGCCCAGGTAGCGATTATAGGTATACATAAGCGTGTCCTCTACGCCTTTGGCCATAAGAGGGCCGGAAAACTGCATCAGCCTTTGGTAAAATTGCAGGGCTCTTTGGTTAAAATCTTTATCCCCATTCTGTGGATTTATAATCAATATGTCTTCCAGCAGGTCTGCGGTTTTGCTAAGTTCTTTTCTTTGATTGCGAATTCTGGTCAATATTTTCCGTATTGCAGCAGCCTCCTGTTGATCCAGGGGAAATTGATTATCATAAAATCTGTAAACGGGGCATTGAATCAGAAATTCACCAATGGCAAAACGCATTTTCTCCTTATCGGGATCCTTCCCCTGAGCAAGATTTAGCTCTGAAAAAAGGCCATAAAGGTTATCAAGTTCTCCGGCCATGTTTTCATTCAGGATGAAGGCTTTCTTTTCATGAATCAATTCATGGATAGGTTCTTGGATTCCGGTCGTTTTTTTTTAAAAATAAGTAAAATTTTTATTGGTGTCGGAATTGGTGAAGAGGTTGTTGGGTAATGAAAGAAAATCATAGCCTGTGTTTCCCTGGATGGGCCACTTTTGAGGAAGGCTTTCTCCAGGCTCGAGGATTTTTTCTACGGTAATATGGGTGTCTTTGCCCGCCATCGTCCTTAGGTTTTCCAGATATACCGTTGGGTCAAACAAGCCATCAATATGATCAATACGAAGGCCTTGTATTATCCCTTCTTCGAGAAAAGTACGAATGTAGGAATGATAGTGGTCAAAGACCTCTTGGGTTTGAATGTTAAGACAAATGAGTCCGTTAATGGTAAAGAAACGGCGGTAGTTTATTTTTTTATCCGTTTCCTGCCAATGACACATGCGATAGGCTTGGAGATCAGAAAGACGTTTAAGATCCTCTGGGGATGAATTAATTTTATTTAAACACTCCTCCACGAAATCTCTTACGGTAGAATTCTTCATTAAAGAACCCATCTGAAGCCGGATTTCTTTCCATTGCTTTGCAAATATTTCTTTATCTTCTACTCTTTGGAGGTCTTTAATGCTGCTGATAATTTTCTTTACTGCCTGAGGGGTATCTTCCTTAGTTTGTAAAATTTCAATATAGGACTCAGGACTTAGCGGATAGTGGTTGTCGTAGTAGGTAAATGCAAAGCCATGTTCTTTATAGTTAATTTTCACTTCCCCTGAGTGGAACAGCTCTTCAAGTGGTGCTCCCAAAAAAGGAACCATCAAGCGCCCATTGTTGAGATCGGAGGTCTGGGAGATATCAAAAAATGACGCATAGCGTGAGCGTTGTCCTTTTTCCAGAACATCCATCAGCCAGTTATTGGCGGAATGGAACGCCATATGGTTTGGGACGATGTCCTGCAGCCAAAACATATTTTCTTTTTGCAGTTTTTTGCTAAGCTCCCTGAGTTGTTTTTCACTCCCTATTTCAGGATTTATATGGTGGGAATCTATACCATCGTAGCCATGTGTGCTTCCGGGAGTGGCTGCAAAAACAGGCGAGGCATACACAGTCTGTACCCCCAGTTCTTTGAGATAAGAAATTGTACTTGTAAAATCTTCAAAAGTAAACCCCTTGTGAAATTGTATTCTATAGGTTGATACCAGGTTATGCATTTTTATATAGTACTATGGATTCAGGTTGAACAGTTATTTCATTATCCTTTTCAAGAATCTGTGGCGCCGAGGCAGGGCCCTTCCATTTGGGATCGGCTGAATTTAAAATTTGTTCCCATCTTCCTGTGGGAACAGCAATCTGTTTTTTCTGATTTGAAAAATTCATAATGCACCATACATGAGTTCCTTCATGCCAGCGCTCTATGGTTAAGGTTTGGTCAGATTCTTTACATTCGGCCGTAAGATTTTCCCTGTTTAGATTACGCAAAGCAGGATGTGACTTTCTTAGCTTAATAAATTCTTTATAAAAGGCCAACATGGTTTTGTGTGGCTCATTTTCTATGGTGTTCCATTGAAGTTTGGAGTTCTTGAAGGTATCTACGGATTGGGGGTCAGGCGCCTCTCCAAAGGCATGGAAAGCGGCAAATTCTGCTTTGCGTCCTTTT
>JBKBXU010000206.1:0-8413 GCA_046313675.1 Cytophagaceae bacterium | reverse complement strand
ATCCTTTAATTCAAGAATAATCCGTTGGGCAGTTTTAGCACCAATCCCTTTAATATTCTGAATAGTCCGGACATCCTCGTTGCTGATGGCCTGAGCAATCTCAGGTGCACTCATAGAGGAAAGGCAGGTCAGCGCAGTATTTGGACCGACTCCGGAAATTGAGATCAAATCCATAAAAACTTTCTTCTCCAAAGAAGATGAAAAACCATACAAAGTATGTGCATCTTCTTTGACGTGAAAATAGGTAAGTAGTTTGCACCGTTCCCCCTCTTGGAGAGACGAATAAGTTTGCAAAGAAATCTTAATCTCGTATCCGAGACCATTTGTTTCAATAATTACGTAAGCAGGTTCCTTATGAACAAGCTTACCATCAACATAAGCGATCATTTATTGTTATTTCTATTACTAAAAGTATGGGCATCTACAACGCCTATTGCCACCATATTTACAATTTCCCTAACAGAACTTCCAAGTTGAAGTATATGTACGGGCTTTCTCATTCCCATCAGGATTGGCCCTATAGCCTCTGCGCCACCAATTTCCTGCAAAAGTTTATAAGCAATATTTCCGGAAGCCAAGCCGGGGAATATCAATGTATTAGCACCTTCTTTAGCCAACAGGCTGAACGGATAATTTTCTTGTTGCAGTTTTGTATCTAAGGCTATATTTGCCTGAATGTCTCCATCAATCAATAAGTCAGGATAACGTTCCAGCGCACATCGTGTTGCCATAGCCATCTTCTTGGGAACATCTCCTTTACTTGAACCGAAATTAGAATAGGACAACATTGCTATTCGTGGCTCAGACCCAAAAAATCTAACCCTTTTTGCAGTTAAACCAACAATTTCTACCAAATCTTCTACACTTGGATTTTCATTAACGGTGGTATCAGAAAAGAAGTATGTATTATTTTTATTTAGGATAATATACATTCCGGCTACTTTCTTCATACCCTCTTCAACGCCTATCACCTGTAAAGCCGGCTTTATAGTGGAAGCATAGTCCCTGGTAAGACCGGAAATAAAAGCATCAGCCTCACCTGTTTCCACCATCATCGCTCCAAAATAATTTCGCTGCCTCATCAACTGACGGCTTTCCGACAGAGTAATTCCTCTTCTTTGCCTCTTTTGATAAAACAGCTTTCCAAATTTATTAATCCGTTCCTTTTCTTCCCGAGGATTTAAAATTAAGCAATTCCCCAAATCCAATTTATATTCCTCAATCAACCTCTTGATTTTTTGCTTGTTACCAAGCAAAATAGGCTCACCTATACCTTCATCAATTATTATTTGGGCAGCTTTTAAAATTTTAAAATGATCAGCTTCTGCAAACACCACTCTTTTCGGATGTTGACGTGCCCTGCTAATAATACGGGACATCAGTTTTTGGTCTATCCCTATCCGTTGCTGAAGTTTCAAATGATAATTTTCCCAATCTGTAATGCTTGTCCGTGCTACACCGGAATCAATGGCAGCCTTGGCTACTGCAGGAGAAATAGTGGTAATAAGTCTTGTATCCAGAGGTTTAGGGATCAAATAATTCTTACCAAAAGATAATTTCTGATCACTATAAGCCTTATTTACAATCTCAGGAACAGGTTCTTTTGCCAAATCCTTTAAAGCCAAAACGGCCGCAAGCTTCATCTCTTCGTTGATCTCAGTTGCACGAACATCAAGAGCTCCACGGAAAATATAAGGGAAACCCAAGACATTATTTACCTGGTTAGGGTGATCAGAACGCCCGGTAGCCATGACAACATCTTTTCTTGTAGCAAGAGCCAGATTATAATCAATTTCCGGAATAGGGTTAGCAAGGGCAAAAACTATGGGATCTTTTGCCATTTTTTTAAGCATTTCCGGTGTAAGAACATTTCCGGTAGACAAACCAATGTAAACATCTGCCCCATCTATTGCCTCAGCAAGTGACGAAACATCTTTTTTTGTTGCAAATGTCAGATGGGAAGGATCTAAGCCCACACGATCATGTCTGATAACACCATCTTTATCAACCATGATAATATTTTCCTGCTTAGCGCCCAGAGACACATATAATTTGGTACATGAAATTGCGGCTGCACCTGCTCCTGAAACCAGGAACTTAACTTTATCGATTTTCTTTTTTACTAATTCCAGTGCATTAAGCAAAGCTGCCGATGAAATAATCGCTGTGCCATGCTGATCATCATGCATCACAGGAATGTTCATTTTTTCCCGTAATTGCTCCTCAATTAAAAAACATTCCGGAGCTTTGATATCTTCAAGATTAATCCCACCGAAAGTCGGTTCAAGTGATTTTACTATTTCAATAAATTTCTCAGGATCTGTGCAGTCAACTTCGATATCAAACACATCTATTCCTGCAAATTTCTTAAACAAAACGCCCTTACCCTCCATAACAGGCTTTGAAGCATCCGGACCTATATTCCCCAATCCTAACACCGCCGTACCATTGGTAATAACAGCCACAAGATTTCCTTTAGCGGTATACTTATAAGCATCCTCTTTATTATTGGCAATCTCTTTGCAAGGCTCTGCAACACCTGGAGAATAGGCTAAGGCAAGGTCTATCTGTGAACTTAAAATTTTGGTTGGAACAACTTCAATTTTTCCGGGTTGGCCCTGTGAATGATAATTCAGGGCATCTTCTTTTCTGATGTTTATGGCCATAAGGGCAAAAATAATGAATAATCTAACTAAAAGCAGATATATATTCCTTTTACTGAAAAACTCTCAGATGAGAAATAATTAATTATAACGAAAAAAATTCTCCTTAGTATAGTAAATGTAAAAGATACACAACCTTTCGACTAAACATATAAAATAATAGGATGTAAAAGTATTTTTGTACTATAAAATTGGATTAGCGAAATTTTATTGTAACTTTGGTTAAATAACCTGCAGAGGTATTAATACTTTTTCCAACAAGCAGACAAAGCTAAAAAAGAGGCTCTTATATAGGGAGCCTCTTTTTTTATATTATTTATACAGTCTTTTAAAACAGTTAACCTATTACTAATTTCATTCCAACCTTAATGTTATTGTCTTTAAGGTTATTCATCTGCTTAATTTTCTCAATAGGTATATTATTATTACGAGATATAGTCCATAGCGTATCCCCAGGTTGAACATAATAAACCTGTTGCTCCTTAGTTTTTGCAACCGCAGGAGCAGATGGTTTAGTGCTGCTTGAGGATGCAACTTGAGTGTTGGAAGAACTACCTGTCTTATATATAGCCAGCTTTTGACCAGAGTGAATTACTGTGGAATTTAAATTATTCCATTTTTTCAGATCATTAACAGACACGCCATGGTTTGCAGCAATTTTCCCCAGGTTGTCACCACTCTTAACGACATGAACTACCTTTGTAGAATTGCCTGAAGATTTAGCCTGTTCCTGTTTAGCTACTGCCAATTGTACAGCCTCGACATCTTTAACTAATGAGGAATCCATAATCGCAATCCGATTTTCCGCCAGGAATTCCATTCGGTCAGAAGGAATACGTAAAGCCAGGCCCCATTTTTCAGGGACAATATTTCTTTTAATAGATGGATTAAGTTTTAAAATATCTTCCGGGCAAATTTCCAGTTGTTCAGCAAAGACATCTATATCAATTGTCGTATTAACTATAATTGTGTCATAACGCATTGGGTACTCCAGGGAGTCTGCATAAATATTATGCTCTGCCAAGTAATTCATTGCATAAGTAACCGCAACAAATTGTGGCACATAACCTCTTGTTTCCTGAGGAAGGAAGTCATATATATCCCAGAAAGTCTCCTTATAACCTGATTTCCGGATAGCTCTACGCACATTACCGGGGCCACAATTGTATGAAGCCAATGCCAGTTGCCAATCGCCAAAGATTCTGTGCAAATCCTTCAGGTACAAACAGGCGGCTTCAGTCGCTTTATAAGGATCAAGGCGTTCATCAATATAAGCATCCTGATTTAGCTTATACATTTTACCTGTGCTCGGCATAAACTGCCACAGCCCGGCAGCGCCTGCTTTAGAGATCGCTTTAGGATTCAGGCCTGATTCTACAATAGCCAGATATTTAAGCTCATCGGGCATATTGTGTTTTTTAAGACATTCTTCAAAAATCGGGAAATAAAGATTTTTCCGTCGCTCCATCACCACCATATAGTGGCGGTTTCTTACCGTAAAATAATCAACAAACCCTCGGATTTTTTTATTATACGTAAGCTTAACGTCCTTTTCAAGACATCCCAAACGATCGGCTATTAATTCATCAGGAACATTAGGAATATCGTCTTCCCAGGCATAGTACTCAACTGCAAGCTCGCCCTGAGCCATAGCATCACTCACAAATAATGGCTGAAAAACAGACAATATTAAAATCAGTAATCCGGGTACTATCTGGAATTTATTCATAGTTTCAGCTTATACGTTCTGCTTATTCATAAGATATTGCGAAAATGCCAGCAACTCCTGTTCTCCAAACGCTTTCGTCAAAACCTGCAGACCTATAGGAAGTCCTTTGCTATCTTTTCCTACCGGAATCGATATTCCAGGAATTCCTGATAAATTAGCCTGTACCGTAAAAACATCTGCCAGGTACATAGCCAAAGGATCCTCGGTATTCTCTCCTATCTTAAACGCTGTACTTGGGGTCGTAGGTATAACAAGGAAATCATATTCTGAAAGAATTTTTTCCGTTTCCTCTTTAATAAGCCTGCGAATCTTTTGAGCCTTGGTATAATATGCATCGTAAAAACCTGCACTTAATACAAATGTTCCAAGCATAATTCTGCGTTTAACTTCTTTACCGAAACCTTCTGTTCTGGTTTTTTTATACATGGTCAGCAGATCGGTAACATCGGAGCTCCTGTATCCATATTTAACGCCATCATACCTGGAAAGGTTAGAACTTGCTTCCGCTGTAGTAAGTATATAATAGGTTGGAAGGAAATAATCCAGCAAAGAAAACTCCACAGGCTCAACCACATGTCCTTCGCTTCGCAAGATATCAAGTGCTTGAGAAGTTTTATTTCTAACATCCTCGCTAACACCCTCACTTTCTACAGACTCTTTTAAATAACCTATTCGGGCTTTACCGGAAAAATTCAAATTCTTTGAATATTCAGGAACCTCTTTAAATGAAACTGTACTGTCGTTATCATCAGGACCGGCAACAACTTCAAGAACCAAAGCCGCATCTTCCACTGACTTGGAGAATATTCCGATGCAATCAAAAGATGATGCATAAGCAATAAGGCCATACCGTGAAACACGGGAATACGTTGGTTTCAACCCGACAACACCACAAAAAGCAGCAGGCTGTCTTACAGATCCACCGGTGTCAGATCCCAGGGATACAAAACACAAATCTGCCTGAACGGCAACGGATGAACCACCCGAAGACCCACCCGGCACTCGTGTATTGTCGGCATCATTAAGGGTATTTCCGAAGGCTGAATTTTCTGTAGAAGAACCCATAGCGAATTCATCACAATTCTGCCTTCCTATAATAATGGCATCCTCATCAAGTAATCGCTGAACGGCGGTACCATTAAACTGTGAAATAAACTTATCCAGAATCTTACTGGATGCCTGCAAGCCATGATCCTTGTGGCATAAAACATCTTTTAATCCGATGACCATGCCAGCCAATTTTCCGGCCTTACCTGCCTTTATCTTGGCATCTACCTCTTCGGCTCTTTGCAAAGCCTCAGAATCATAGACTTCATGAAAAGCATTTAAATGGCTTTTTGCTTTTATATTATCGAGATATCGTTGGGTAAGTTCACGACAGGTCGTCTTTCCGCCCGCCAGATCCTCCTTAAGCTCCCTGAAGGTATTATAAGATTTCAAAATTTATTTCTTTTCGTCCTTTACACTACTTTCAATTTCATCTTTTATGTCTTTGGAAGCATCTTTAAATTCTCTAATTCCTTTGCCAAGACCTCTTGCCAGTTCAGGAATTTTTTTTGCTCCAAAGAGTAATACAACAATCAGAAGTATTACGATCATTTCGTTGAGTCCCAGGGGACCCAGTAGGGCTAAAACAGATAATATCATATTGATAGGATTTAAGATACAAATATAAGTAAATTAACTATGGCTACAAAACCAGCATATATGGCTATTCAGTGAACCGGTAATTTCTAAAACGAAATAAATATACGGAACTTATTCCTTAGTACGTTAAAGATGATATTTCATATAACAATTTGCTGGAAGTGAAGACTTAAGCCTCCATCAAATATGCTTTAATATACTCATCTAGGTCTCCATCCAGCACATTTTGAACATCGGTTCTTTCCACCCCGGTTCGTACATCTTTTATAAGCTTATAAGGATGCAACACATAATTCCGGATCTGAGAACCAAAATCAATTCTTTTCTTAGTACTTTCCACGGCAGCCCTGGCTTCATTTCTTTTTTCAATCTCAATCTGATAAAGTCTGGATTTTAGCATCTTTGTCGCTTTTTCCTTATTCTGCAGTTGAGATCTTTCCTGCTGGCATTCGATGATCAAGCCGGAAGGTTTATGATGAAGACGTACCGCTGTTTCTACTTTATTTACGTTCTGCCCTCCTGCTCCACCTGCCCTATAAGTATCCCAGGTTATATCTGCCGGATTAACATCAATATTTATCGTATCGTCTATTACAGGATAAGCATAAACAGAGGCAAAAGATGTATGCCTTCGCCCCCCTGAATCAAAAGGAGAAATGCGTACCAAGCGATGTACACCAATCTCAGATTTCAAATAGCCATAGGCAAAAGCCCCATCAATCTCCAAAGTAACAGATTTTACCCCTGCCACTTCACCAGCCTGATAGTTCACTTCTTTTACTCCAAATCCATGACCTTCGGCCCACATTATATACATTCGCATCAGAATTCCTGCCCAATCGTTACTTTCTGTGCCTCCGGCTCCCGGATTAATCTCTATGATGGCGTTTAACTGATCCTCCTCAGAAGAAAGCATTTTTTTATATTCAAGGTCTTCAAGTGCTTTTTTTACCTTGTTATATTCTCTCTGAATTTCATCCAATTCTACTTCTCCGGCTTCATAAAACTCAAAGAGGGTTTCAAAATCATCAAATAAGGCTTGAATCGCTTCAAAACTATCTGTCCAGATCTTGAGGACTTTTATGCCTTTCATAATCTTTTCGGCCTCTTTTGGATCGTCCCAAAAATCCCCTGCTGCCGTCTTTTCCTCTTCCAGCTTTATAGCTTCAATTTTGCCATCGTAGTCAAAGATACCTCCTCAAAGCAGTAATTCTTGCCTTTAAATCTTTGTAGTCTTCTGTAGTCATTATCTGTTTTGAATTATATCTTATTAAAAATATGCTGCCTTTAACCTTAACCCAAGTGTTTCTTCCAGTCCAAACATAAGGTTCATATTCTGAACCGCCTGACCGGATGCTCCCTTCAATAAATTATCTATCATACTTATAATAAATAATTGGTCATCATGCTTTTCAACATGCACAATGGCATTATTCGTATTAACTACCTGCTTCAGATCCGGGTTTGCATCCGATACATTGGTAAAGGGATGGCCTGCATAAAAATTCTTATACAATGCAATTGCCTCTTCTTCAGACAAGTCTGATTTCAGGTACATGGTTGCATAAATCCCTCTGGTAAAGTCTCCCCTGAAAGGAATAAAATTTATCTTCTTATCCATGTCCTTCTGAAGAAATTTAAGGCTTTGGCCTATTTCCTTCAGATGTTGATGATTAAATACCTTATAAACCGAAATATTGTTATTTCTCCAGCTAAAATGAGAAGTGGAATTTAAGCTTTGTCCTGCGCCGGTAGACCCTGTTATGGCAGATATATGCACTTCACTGCTTAGCTTTCCTGCTGCTGCCAGAGGAAGGAGTCCTAATTGAATACAGGTAGCAAAACAGCCGGGATTAGCAATTTTATGCGCTGATTTAATTTTGTCTTTCTGCATCTCAGGAAGTCCGTAGACAAAATCATTACCTTCTTTGTTCAGACGGAAATCCTGGCTTAAATCAATAATCCTTATGCGTTCAGCAATGGGATTAGCCTCTAAAAACTTAGCAGCATCGCCATGGCCAACACAAAGAAAAAGAACATCAATATCATCAGAAAGTGTGTCGGCAAACACCAAATCAGTCATACCCAAAAGATCGGTATGAACCTTACTTATCGGATTACCTGCATTGCTGTTACTATGAACAAACGATACGTTTACTTCAGGATGAAAAACTAAAATCCTGAGCAGCTCTCCGCCTGTATAACCAGCTCCTCCGACAATTCCAACCTTTATCATGCTTATTAATGTTTAAATTGTATTTTTTTTAATTATTCTCAGAACTATTAATCCGGTTCCAGATCATGGTCTGATTTCCAAATATTTTAGAGAATCCTTTTACGTCCTCTCCCGACCATGCATTGTTCATCTCTCCGT
>JBKBXU010000205.1:0-8418 GCA_046313675.1 Cytophagaceae bacterium | reverse complement strand
AAACATCGCCTATAATGAAAAAATTGAACGTGGGTTTATAAAGAACAATATTCTGGGTTTAATTGTAACCTTGGGATTAATGGTAGTAGGGTTTATAAGTGCGTTAGTTGTGATCGCTTTCCCAGCTTTTATTGAGCAACTTGGATTGCCCGGAGCTGTAGAAACAGCTATTTCCTTATTGCGCTGGCCTGTTTTGTTTGCTATTATTATATTCTCCATTGGAGTCATCTATAAGTTTGCCCCTGACAGGGATAATCCTCAGTTTAAATGGGTAAGTTATGGAGCAGCGGTGGCCGCATTTTTGTGGATACTTGGCTCACTGTTGTTCTCACTATATGTTAATAATTTCGGTGATTTTGACGCAACATATGGTTCTGTAGCGGCTGTTATCATCTTAATGTTATGGTTTCAGTTAACCGGGATCAGTGTTTTGCTAGGTGCAGAGATCAATTCCGAATTAGAGCACCAAACGGCGAAAGATACTACGATTGGTAAGCCTGAACCTATAGGTTCAAGAGATGCCTTTGCTGCTGACCATGTAGCCGGAAGGCAACAACAACCCAAGGCAGCAGCAGATGATGATACCGATAAAAAATCCGCAGAACGACTTAAAGACAGGGACAGAGCAAAGAGAAACAGAAACCGGCGGGCAAAAGGACGAAAACCGGATATTCATAAAAATAAGGGAGAAAATCAAAATCCCGAAGATTAAAATGGTATCAAATAAAATTAACACAGGTTTTAAGTTTCATAAAGGAAAAAGTTTTTAAAGGAGAAAAACATAGGTTTTCTCCTTTGAAAACTTATAAAAAAGGCATTTAAAATTTGAATATCAGTTACTTTAGCTTATATTCAGTTGTTTTAAAAAAATATGCTGAAAAGATTATTTTTTATACTTACCATTTTTCATTCTTATGAGGCACTTTCCTCGAATTGGGATCTTTTTCCTCTTAATCAAACATCTTATTATTTAAATCCTGAGAAGAATGAGGTTCAAATATATTTAATGGACTCTGTGTATTGGGAAGATAATATTAAGGTATCTCTTTTTTATAGCAAACATAATTTGCCTGGTGACGGGTTTTGCCAAGTCAACTATTTTGATTTTTTCCCAACCCGAAAAAAAGATTTTATTCATTCTCTTCAACAGAAAAACGACAGCATCTACCATTATTCCGATCACACTTTCTCTCCCTTTTACTTTATCCCAACGGCTAATCCAGGGGATAGCTGGATAATAAATATGGGAGATCAGAGATTACAATTTACCTGCAAAGAGAAGATTGAAACATCATTTTTTAATATATCAGATAGTGTAAAAATTTTTAAAATTTATCTGGACGATATTGAGTTAACAGATCATACTTTTCATTTAAGCAAATCCTATGGACTGCTTCAATTTGTACCATTTAACCTATTATTAGATGGTAACCCCAATAATTATTTATCCTATAAATTGATAGGTTTTGAAAAAGACAATATCAATCATGGATATAAACAACCGCTCTTTCATGATTACTTTCATTTAAAACCCGGCGATGTTTTAATGTGGGAAAAAGTCTTTAAAAATGATTTTGATATAACAGCTTCGGACTATTCAGTATATTATAAAGACTCAATAACAAACCTACAAATAACTCAGAATGAGGTTACATATGTTTTTAATCAAACCGTATACAACCAATTTACTAGCAATAATATCAGATATCACGTCGGTTTAACTAAATCCTACCAGAAAAGTGATTATGATTTCCTGGAAAAATTCACCTCTTGGCCTGTAATAAAATCCAACATTGAACATTTTAATGAGATATATTTTAAAGAGAGCGGTAGCTTAGGTATAAAATATGATCTGGAAATAGAAGATACAATTACCTATTTTACAATAGAAGATAATCTAAAATATTATAACACTTCACATTGTCAGATTGAACAAATCCCGGATTATACCGAAAAACAGGTTTTCAATACTGTTTTTGGTCTTGTAGAAGTTGTAGAGTATTCCGTAAGTCTGACTCATTTGAAACTTATAGGGTCAAGGATCGATGGAATTGAAAGAGGAACTTTAACCAATCTATCCTTAAAAAAAGAGTTTCCTTTAAGCATCAGAATATTTCCCAATCCCACTACGAATATTCTGAATTTAGCCGTTTCAAACCAAGAGGAAGTTGAATATGAAATTTTAAGTTACACCGGCAAGCTTACTAAAAAAGGAATATTAAAAGGTAATTACCAAATAAATATTTCAGAACTAACCTCCGGATTTTACATCATACATTTAATTTCCGGAACACAAACACGCTGGGAAAAATTTGAGAAACATTGAAGTTCAACACATATTTCAGGATTAACATTTCCAGGCATAAAAAAGGGCGAGAAATTCACGCCCTTTTTTTAAAATTTTTAAGTCTAGTCTTATAAAAACTTCAATACCTGTTCACCCATAGCTTCGGTGCCTAAAATTTTATTTTCAGGAGTAGTAGAGTCAGCAATGTCTCTGGTACGATATCCTTCTTTTAGAACTTTATCTACGGCAGCTATTACTGCTTCTGATTCTTCTTTCATCCCAAAGGAAATATCTAATAACAATGCGGCTGATAAAATAGAAGCCAATGGATTAGCAACACCTTTTCCTGTAATATCATGTGCTGAACCATGAATAGGTTCATAAACACCTGTGCCATCACCTATAGAAGCAGAAGCCAGCATACCCATAGAGCCTGCAATCTGTGAAGCCTCATCGGTCAGTATATCACCAAAAAGGTTTGCCGTTACTACTACATCAAACTTACGTGGATCTTTGATCAAAAGCATTGCGGTAGCATCTACAAACTGATGCTCAACTTCCACATCCGGATAATCTTTGGCTACAGCCTGAACCACTTCTCTCCACAATCTACTGGTTTCAATTACGTTAGCTTTATCAACAGAAGTTAACTTTTTACGACGAGTTCTTGCCGCTTCAAAGGCTTTGCGCGCTATACGTTCAACTTCGTACCTGCTGTACTGCGCTATATCGTAAGCGGTATCACCATTGTCTTTACGGCCTTTCTCACCAAAGTAAATATCTCCCGTTAATTCACGGAAAAATAAGATGTCAGCACCCTTAAGTATTTCAGGTTTAATACTTGAAGCTCCTAAAAGCTCATCAAATAATTTTATAGGGCGAAGGTTTGCGTAAAGGCCAAGTTCTTTTCTCATTTTAAGCAAGCCCTGCTCAGGGCGAACTTTTGCTGAGGGATCGTTATCGTATTTCGGATGACCTACAGCACCAAAAAGGACTGCATCCGATTTTTTCATTTTCTCAAGAGACTCGTCAGGAAGAGGGTTTCCGGTTGCTTCTATAGCAACATGACCTATTAGAGCTTCATCATAGGTAAATTCATGATTAAACTTTTCAGCAATTCTATCGAGAACTTTTTTACCTACTGCAGTAACTTCCTGCCCTATCCCATCTCCGGGAACAATAAGAATGTGTTTTTTTGACATAGTATTAAAAGTTTGACAAAACAAGCCGCTTTGCGGCCTTTTCCTGTATTTTATTTACCAAATTTAAATGCGAAGCCGAAATACGAAAAAATAAGAATATAATACAAATCAGATGAGGTTTAACATTTTTTCTGTAGCCTTTATAGCGGCCACCGTCTGATCGCTATCTAATCCACGAGTTTTAAATTCCTGCTGATTATATTCCCAGGTAATGATTGTTTCACATAAGGCATCAGACTTTCCTCCCGGAGGGATACGAACTGTATAGTCTACAAGGCTCGGAAAAATCATTTTTTTATGTTTATACACCTTTTTAATGGCATTTACAAAAGCATCGTACTGGCCATCTCCCTGTGCATGCTCTTCAAAAGATTCTCCGTTTATGCAAACATTTAATGTTACAGAAGGCCTGAGGTCTTTGGAATGGGTAAGGACATAGTTTTTTATCCGAACCTTCTGCTCAATGGCGCTGCTGTCAAGGATATCTGAAATAATGTAAGGTAGATCGGCAGGCGTAACCACTTCTTTTCTGTCCCCCAAATCAATAACTCGCTGGGTTACCTTCTTAAGATCCTCATCGGTCAACTTTATTCCCAACTGAAGAAGATTATTCTCAATATTGGCTTTCCCACTTGTTTTCCCTAAAGCATAAAGCCGCTGACGGCCAAAACGCTCCGGGATAAGATCGTTGTAATACAGCTTGTTCTTTTTATCACCGTCGGCATGAATTCCGGCTGTCTGGGTGAAAACATTTTCACCAACCACCGGCTTGTTAGCGGGAACCCTGAAACCGGAGAAAGTTTCTACCAACTTACTTATTTTGACGAGTGATTTTTCAATGACCGATGTTCTAACCTCGGGAACAAAATCATTCAAAACAGCTACAGCGCTTGCCAAAGGAGCATTACCAGCTCTTTCGCCCATGCCATTGATGGTCAGATGAAGTCCCTTAACTCCTGCTTTGGTAGCCTCCAAAACATTTGCAATGCTAAGGTCATAGTCGTTGTGAGCGTGAAAATCAAAATGGAGCTGAGGGTATAGATCAACCAGTTCTGAGATAAAATTACAGCTTTCCGAAGGAGTAAGAATTCCTAATGTATCAGGCAGCATTACACGCTTAACAGGTTGGTCTTTTATAAAATCCAGATACTGCAAAACATAGTCTTTGGAAGAGCGCATACCATTGCTCCAATCCTCAAGATAAACATTACATTCCAGGCTCTTCTTATCGGCAAGCTTTAACACATGAGCAATATCAGAAAAATGCTCATTGGGAGTTTTTTTAAGTTGATGCGATAGATGATTTATAGAACCTTTAGTCAGAAGGTTCATTACTTTTGCTCCGGCCTTTGACATCCAGTTTATGGAAACATCATTATCCACAAAAGTGAGAACCTCTACCCTGTTGAGTAAGTCGTTAGCCCCAGCCCATTCGGTAATCTTTTGAACAGCCTGAAATTCTCCTTCTGAAACCCGTGCCGAAGCAATTTCAATACGGTCTACCTTAACTTCCGTAAGCAATAACTTGGCAATGGTTAATTTTTCAAAAGCAGAAAACGACACCCCGTTGGTTTGTTCACCATCACGAAGTGTCGTATCCATTATTTCTACATAACGCGCTGTTTTTTTCACTTTACCCGGCTGGTCGCTTGTGTTAGTATTGTGTTGTTTCAGCAAAAGTCTTTATCTCCTCTTTCATGGATTGAAGATAATCGATATCGTCAAAACCGTTCGTCATATTATGCTTCTTATAGGTATTGATCTTAAATGATTCCTTATCACCGGTCGCTGTAAGAGTAATGGTTTGCTCCGGCAGGTTAACTTCAAGTTCTGTTTTAGGATCTTTTTCAGTAGCGGCAAAGATCTTCTCTAAAAATTCCGGACTCACCTGAACAGGAAGTACACCAATATTTAAGCAGTTGTTTCTGAAAATATCAGCAAAGAAGCTGGATACTACGCACCTGAAACCATAATCATATACAGCCCAGGCAGCGTGTTCACGGCTGCTACCGCTTCCGAAATTTTTTCCAGATACAAGTATTTTTCCTGAATACGTAGGGTTATTCAATACAAAATCCTTTTTGGGAGTATCATCACTGTTATATCTCCAGTCTCTGAAAAGATTATCACCAAATCCTTCGCGTGTGGTAGCTTTTAAAAATCTTGCCGGTATTATCTGATCAGTGTCCACATTTTCAATAGGTAGTGGTACTGCCGGACTTTTAAGAATGGTAAATTTATCGTAAGCCATGTGATTCTAATAATTAAAAGATTGAAACAAATTATACAAGTTCTCCCTGCATTAACTCTCTTGGATCAGTAACATATCCTGTTACCGCAGCTGCTGCAGCCACAAGTGGACTTGCGAGCAAGGTACGGCTTCCCGGCCCCTGACGCCCTTCAAAATTCCTGTTACTTGTACTTACTGCATATTTACCTGCAGGAATCTTATCATCATTCATGGCAAGACAGGCGGAACAACCCGGCTCACGCAGCAGAAAACCTGCTTCGGTTAATATATCCAAAATTCCTTCTTCTTCTATTTGCTTACTCACAACATGAGATCCGGGAACAATCCATGCAGTTACATGATCTGCTTTTTTACGGCCTTTTACGATGGAAGCAAAAGCTCTGAAATCTTCTATACGTCCGTTGGTGCAGCTTCCTATAAAAACATAGTCAACTTTTTTCCCAATCATTTTATCCTCTTCTGAGAAGCCCATATAGTTCAGAGATTTTTCGTAGGTAGATACACCTCCGTTCAAACTGTCAGCCTTAGGAATAAGCTGAGAGATACCGATACCCATACCCGGGTTTGTACCAAAAGTAATCATTGGTTCAATATCTGCGGCATCATAGTTGTATTCTACATCAAATGAAGCGCCTTCATCGGTTTTTAAGGTCTTCCAGTATGCAAGTTGCTTATCCCATTCAGCACCTTTAGGGGCTTTTTCGCGTCCTTTTATGTAGGCAAAAGTGGTTTCATCAGGAGCAATCATACCGCCACGTGCACCCATTTCAATGCTCATATTACAAACCGTCATACGGCCTTCCATACTCATTTTCTCAAAAACATCACCTGCATACTCCACGAAATAACCTGTTGCTCCACTGGTAGAAATTTTTGATATTATATATAAAATAACGTCTTTTGATGCTACTCCGACACCTAATTTACCGTTCACATTAATGCGCATCTTCATGGGCTTAGGCTGCATAATGCACTGTGAAGAAAGAACCATTTCTACTTCAGAAGTACCAATACCAAAGGCGATAGCACCAAATGCTCCGTGCGTAGAGGTGTGTGAATCACCACAAACGATGGTCATCCCCGGGAGAGTTATGCCATTTTCAGGCCCAACGACATGAACAATTCCATTTTTGGGATCACCCAAACCCCAGTGAGATATACCGTGTTTTTTAGTATTCTCTTCCAAAGCCTTTAATTGCTTTGCAGATAAGGGATCCTGAACCGGAAGGTGTTGATTAATGGTAGGCGTATTGTGATCCGCAGTAGCAAAAGTACGCTCAGGATACAGTACATTAAGGCCTCTGTTTTCCAGTCCGAGAAAAGCCACAGGACTTGTTACTTCATGGATAAAATGTCTGTCAATAAAAAATACGTCAGGACCGTCCTCAATTTTACGTACTACATGGGAATCCCATACTTTGTCGAACAGTGTACTCGGCTTATTGCTCATTTCTTTAAAGATTTTTGAATAATTTTATTAATTAACAAATATCCAGATCGGTAAATTCACCTAACTAAATATTTGTAATTTAGATTGCTATGACTATTTACAAATTTGATGTAAAATCATATAGGGATGCAAATATACGGAAAAAATATGGTAAAAAAAGAAGCTCTTCTATAATAAAAACGATGCCTATGCTTCTTGGGCATTACCTACTGGTATAATCTGTATTAAGCCTGCCAAATGAAAAAATGTTCCTATGCACCACATGAAAAAAGCCGGCATACGCCGGCTCCTTCCCTAAAAAACCACTTTTTATAAAAAACAAAACTTATTTAGTTCCTACCAACTCTATTGATAATTCAATATCATCAGAAATAACATAATCTTTTGCGCCTGTTGAAAAAGCCACATCATACTTCTGACGGTCAAACGTTAATTTTCCAGAGGCTTTTACAACATCTCCTTCTGTAAGAACAGATACGTCTGTTACTTTTTCTTCATTAGTTATACCACGAATGGTAAGATCTCCGATAAGGGTTTTACCTTCTACATTCTTAACAACAAAGTTTGCTTCAGGATACTCCTCTGTTGCAAAAAAATCACCGGATTGTAAATGTCCGACCAATTTAGATTTAGGATTTTCTTTATCATAAGCACTGTCGGTAGGAGCAATAGATTTCAAATCTGCCGTAAAAGAACCGCTTATCACTTCATTCCCTTTTACCACCAGGTTGCCGGATTTTAGCTTAAGATCACCTGAGTGAGACTTAACACCCAACATAGTTCCTTTCCAGACCACATTTGATTCTTTAGTGTTCACCGTAAGGCTAACTTCGGTTGCATCAACATTTGCCTGTAAATCGGCCGTGTTTTCTGTTGCTTCCTGTCCACCACCGCAAGAGTACATAAATGCAGTTGCCGAAAGAGCGAAAAATAACGTTTTTAGTTTCATAGATTTCATAACATTAATTGTTTAAACATATAATTGCAAGTATAAGAAAATAATTCATTTATACCTAAAAAAACTAATTATTTATTTAAAAACATATATGTACTAATCAAAGGAAAATGATCTGTAAGTGGTAGTGTATCTATTACCTTACAATTGATACTTTTTAACTCTTCGCTGTAAAACTGATGATCAATGCGAAGAAAGGGAATCCGGCCATTATATGTAAACCCAAACCCTGATCCAGAAGCCTGAAAAGCATTGGCAAGAGTTCCTTTAAGG
>JBKBXU010000204.1:0-8423 GCA_046313675.1 Cytophagaceae bacterium | reverse complement strand
GGCAGGTCACTTTTTGTAATACTATCCTTTATTTCAGCCATTGTTGCTGCAATTTCCTTTTTCAGGGCTTCGGTTCTTGAGAAATCCGGAGTTGGGGATACAAATGTTTTGACAAACTGGAGAAAGTTTGCCAGGATATTTTTCTTTATTCACGCCGCAGCCGTGATCGGTGTAATTCTGAGTTTATTTATTATCATTCATAATCATTATTATGAATATTATTATGCCTGGAGCCATTCATCCAATTCGCTGCCTTTACACTATATGGTTTCCAGTTTCTGGGAAGGACAGGAAGGAAGTTTTCTCCTTTGGATGTTTTGGCATGTGGTGCTTGGCCTTGTTCTTATAAAAGTAAATAAAACCTGGGAAATGCCTGTAATGGCTGTTTTCTGTGCCGTTCAGGCTTTTCTGGCTTCTATGATCATTGGTGCTGTTATTCCGGAGTGGGGATTGAAATTAGGGAGCTCACCTTTTGTTCTTTTCAAGGACCAGATGAGCCATCTGCCTGTTGTTCAAAGTAACGAGAACTTTATTCCTCAGGATGGCAGCGGACTTAATCCTCTTCTTCAGAATTATTGGATGGTTATTCACCCTCCTACTTTATTCCTCGGTTTTGCCGCTACCTTAGTTCCATTTTCTTATTGCATAGCAGGTTTATGGCAGAAAAGGTATAAGGAATGGATACGTCCTGCATTGCCATGGGCTTTGTTTGCCGCGATAACTTTAGGTGCCGGTATCCTTATGGGAGGCTATTGGGCTTACGAAACATTGAACTTTGGCGGATATTGGAACTGGGATCCCGTTGAAAATGCCGTATACGTTCCATGGTTGATTTTGATTGGTAGTATTCATGGAATGATTTCCTTTAAAAAGAGCGGGACGGCACTCAAGCTTTCAGTAATCCTGGTCATTACTACCTTTGTCCTTATACTCTATTCAACCTTTCTTACCAGAAGTGGTGTATTGGGCGATGCTTCAGTACACTCCTTTACAGATTTGGGTTTAAGCGGCCAGCTTCTTATTTATTTACTCTTTTTCGTGTTTATATCTCTATTTCTTGTCGTTGTCAGATGGAAAGAATTGCCTGGTACCGAAAAAGAGACCTCTGTTTATTCCAGAGAATTCTGGATCTTTATAGGTATAACCGTTTTGAGTCTTGCAGCTTTTCAGGTTTTGTATACCACGTCAATTCCTGTATATAATAACATCTTAAATGTGCTAGGTATAGATTCTCGTGTGGCTCCTCCCGCAGATCCGGAAATATTCTACAGTCAATGGCAATTGTGGTTTGCAGTATTTATTGCCATCCTTTCCGGAATTGGTCAGTTTTTCTGGTGGAACAAAATGGATGGCAATAAGCTTTGGGATGCCCTTGCGCTGCCATTATTGCTTACACTTGTTATTTCAAGTGCTGTAATCTTCTTTGGTGAACTGAACAATTTTGGATATATAATGCTGGTCTCAGCGGCCTTTTTCTGCCTATTTTCCAATTTGTTTATATTTATAAACGTGGTCAGAACCAATGTGAAGATCTCAGGAGGGGCAATAGCTCATATGGGCGTGGCCATGATGTTGATTGGAATATTGTTTTCTTCAGGGTATTCTAAAGTTATTTCATTAAACAATTCAGGTTTTATATATAATAAAGAGTTTCCGGATGAAATGAATAAGGAAAATCTTTTATTGTGGCAGGGAGAACCTGTGCGGATGAACGATTATCAGCTTGTTTACAAAGGGGCACGTATAGAATCCAGGAATACTTCGGGTTATTTTCCCAAAGAAAACTTCACTAAAACCTTTGATGCAGACAAGGTTGTTGCAAAAAAAGATGTTCTTCTTGATGGTAAAAAGAAGTTTAGTAAAGGTGATACGGTGCATATCTATGGGGAAAATGTATTCTTTGAAGTAGATTATATACTCGATAATGGCAAGACCTTTACGCTGTATCCACGTGCCCAGGTAAACCCTCAGATGGGATTGCTGGCATCTCCCGACATTAAAAGATATTTTGGGCGCGACCTTTATACACACGTTTCCTCTATTCCGTCTCCCGATGAAGATGACAAAGAATGGAGCGACACTCAGGAATATAAACTTCACCTTGGTGATACCATTATTTGGAACGATTACATCACCATATTTAAAAACGTAGAGCTTGAAGAAGGGCTTCCAGGTTTACATCCTGCATCAAAAGAATATGCGGTGAAGGCAAAGCTTCATATACTCACAAATAATGGTGTGAGAGAGGTTGAGCCTAAATTCATTATCAAGGATCAGATGATAGGATGGGTTCCTGAAGTTCTAACAGATCTTGGATTGAAGATTGTATTTGCCAATGTAAATACAGATACCCATGAGCATGAATTCAGGGTCAATACCAGCCAGAAAGATTATATTATCCTAAAAGCTATAGAAAAACCATTGATCAATGTTCTTTGGATAGGAACGCTTCTGCTCATTTTGGGGCTATTTATGGCTATATGGAGAAGATATACTGAATTTGCAAAAATGCGGGATAAAGGAATGGAATAAATCATGCCGGGTCCTGTGAACATATCTTTTATAGGGGCAGGAAATGTGGCCTGGCATTTGGCTCCTGCATTTGAAAATGTGGGATGCAAAGTAGGCGAAGTGTATAGCCGTGATTTTGAGAACGCAAAAAAGCTCACTTCCTATCTTTTTGACGCAGAGCCGGTATCCGCATTGGACTTTTCGGAAAGTCGCTCACGGGTCTTTATAGTCTCCGTTCCGGACGATGTCATAAGTCAAATTTCAGATCAATTGATTGTTCCGGAGGATGCTCTGGTGGTGCATACCTCAGGAGCATGCAGCATGAACCTGCTCAATAAGCATAATTTCCGTGGGGTTCTTTACCCCCTTCAAACGTTTACTAAAGGCCGCAAGCTGGATGTTTCCGGTATCCCCTTTTTTCTTGAGGCCATAGATGATGATGCATATCAGGTTTTAAAGGGCTTTGCCCAATGTTTAAGTAATAACCTTCACATGGCCGACAAGCATCAACGCCTGGCCCTTCATACGGCAGCCGTGTTTGCCTGTAATTTTACCAACCATTTTTTATCCATTTCCGGAGGTATACTTGATAAGACCGAACTTCCTTTTGAAGTATTGTATCCATTGGTCAGGGAAACGGTTGAGAAAGCTTTCGAGTTAGGTCCGGATCGTGCTCAAACCGGCCCTGCTGTCCGAAAGGATGTAAAAACCATACAATCCCATCTTGATTTTCTTGAGGATGCACCAACAGTAAAGGAGATGTATAAAATTTTAAGTAAAAGCATCTTGAAAAATGGCTAGAATAGCCCTACTTTTATAAAAAGTAGTTTTATGGCAGATTTCAGTAAAATCAATACCTTTATTTTGGATGTAGACGGGGTTCTTACAGATGGAAGTGTAATGTCTTATGCCAATAATGAGCATGCCAGGCGCTTCTATATCAAAGACGGTTATGCTATGGAAAAAGCCGTGCAGAATGGCTACAATATAATTATTATCACAGGAGGTTTTGAAGAAGGGGTTCGTAATCGGTTGACTTTTTTGGGGATCAGGGATATTTTTATGGGGGTTAAGGATAAAATTGAGGTTTTCAACAACTATATTAAAGATAAGCAGATTGATAACAGCACCATATTATATATGGGTGATGATATTCCCGACTATAAAATGCTAAAACTGGTGGGTTTGCCTACATGTCCAAAAGATTCAGCAGAGGATATAAAAGCAATCTGTTCTTATATTAGCCCATTTGACGGAGGAAGAGGAGCCGTTAGAGATGTCATTGAAAAGACGATGAAAGCTCAGGGAAAATGGACTCCGGAGAAGTGGTAATTACCGTCTTGTGCAAATGGCATTCAGGGTTTCAACAACACTATTTAAGCTATTAGAGACATAGTAAGTGATTCTCAACTCAGTACCGTTCAATACACCTGTTCCCTCTATTTCATAATAGGAAATCTGTTGAATTGGAATAATAATTCTTGAACCTGTAACTACCGCTGCCACAGAAACCCCTGTATTGAAAAAGTTGTCTATAAGAATTTCATCGTGTATTTCATCGTTTTTTCGTACTTCAATCCGATATACACTTGATGTTTCGAGGGTATAGTTTGCCTCATCAACATCATATCTGCCGGTAAATTTATTACGCTCGTCAGGGGTTACATCTGTTCTGTTACAATTTGCCAGAAAGAGAGAAAGGATGCAAAAGGTAAATAATACTGATCTTGACATCGCTTGCATAGTTGCAGAAATTTAAAATAGTCAGACAAATATAATTCCAAAATCTGTTTTTTTTATTCTCATCTTCTTTTTTATTAATATTTTTGGTTCTACTTATGGCAATGATAAAGAATTGGTTCAGACGAATAAGATACATTTTAAAGATCGTATACCGGCTGGTACGGTTTAAGAATCTGCTTATCCTGGCTTTTTCTCAATTATTCGTTGCCGTATTTCTGGTAGGAAGGACTTTGCCCCTTCGGTCGGTAGTTTTTGATCCGGGCTTGTTTGTTCTTATTCTGTCCACGGTATTCATAGCGGCAGGTGGTTATGTGATCAATGATTATTATGATATCAAAATAGATGTGATCAATAAGCCGCAGAGAGTAACGGTTGGCAGGTATTTTAATCGTCGGATTGCCATGGTTGCTCATTTTGTATTTAGCGCACTTGGCATTGCCCTTGTTGTTTTTATAGGTTGGATATTTATAATTATTAATTTTTTCAGCAGTTTTCTTTTGTGGTTTTATTCCAACCTGTTAAAGCGCTTGCCTTTTGCCGGCAATTTCTGCGTTGCGGTTTTAAGCGGGCTGGCTGTTTTTCTGCCAAGTCTGTATTTCGGTGAAGCCATTCTGTTGGGTGGCATATATGCTTTCTTTGCTTTCTTTATTTCCCTGATCCGGGAGATTATTAAAGATATGGAGGATATGAAGGGAGATGCAAATTTTGGATGCAGGACACTTCCCATTGTTCTGGGAATCAGAAAGGCGAAAAAAATCATTTACTTTATCACTGCATTGTTTACAGGTTTTCTCGTGTACAGCTCTGTTTCAGTTGGGCTTACCTTGTTTCTTTCCCTGTTGATTCTGGTAGTTTTTCCCGTTATCTATTTAATGTTCAGGCTTTCCAGGGCAGACACCATTAAAGATTATGCGTTCTTAAGTTCCGTATGTAAGTTTATAATGCTTTCGGGTCTTATGAGTATGATATTTATAGAATAGAATATTATATTTGCCCTTTGAAAATTTTTGTGGAAAAATCATCTGTTAACATTGCCGTTTTCTGCTCCGGGTCCGGGAGCAATGCCCAAAAGATATTTGAATATTTCGAACATAGGGCAGATGTAAAAGTGGTTGTTGTCATGAGCAACAACAAAAATGCTTTTGCCCTGGAAAGGGCTGCTAAATTTAATATCCCTACCAGGGTCTTTAACAGGGAAGAGTACCTTCGCTCAGATATCATTGTAAATGAGTTAAAATCTTATAAAATCGATTGGGTTGTTTTGGCGGGTTTTTTATGGCTTATTCCGGATCAACTTATTAAGGCATTTCCGGGTAAAATTGTTAATATACACCCTGCTTTGTTGCCAGCTTTTGGAGGAAAAGGCATGTATGGCATGAATGTACATGAAGCTGTAATTCAAGCTAAAGAGAAAAAGACAGGCATTACCATTCATTACATAAATGAGCATTATGATGAAGGCGAAATAATTTTTCAGGAAATATGTGAAGTTGAAGAAGGGGATACTCCGGAAATAGTAGCAAAAAAAGTGCAGGTTTTAGAACACCTGCACTTTCCAATAATTATAGATCAATTAATTAATCAAGGTAAAGAGGATGAAAAAAATTAAGTCGGCCTTAATTTCAGTTTATTACAAAGATAATCTGGAGTCGCTTGTAAAATTACTTAATGACCACAATGTACAGATTTTTTCAACGGGTGGTACACAAAAGTTTATTGAAGACCTGGGTATAAAAGTGAAGGCAGTTGAAGACCTGACCGGTTATCCTTCCATTTTTGGAGGCCGGGTAAAGACCTTACACCCGAAGATTTTTGGAGGCATACTGCATAGAAGAGACCTAAATGAAGATGTTCAGCAGGCTTCTCAATATGAAATACCAGAAATAGATCTTGTTATTGTAGACCTTTATCCTTTTGAGGAAACGCTGGCTTCAGGAGCTCCTGAGAAGGATATTATAGAAAAAATAGATATAGGTGGTATTTCTTTGATACGAGCTGCCGCAAAAAATTACAAAGATGTTATAATCGTATCTGACCGTAATCAGTACACAGTTTTGGAGAACATACTTCGGGAGAAGAATGGCTGTACAGAATTGTCCGATAGAAAATTATTTGCCAAATGGGCATTTGATACCTCATCGCATTACGATTCTGCTATATATAATTTCTTCGCTCAAGAAGATGAGTTGCCATCCTTTAAGGAAAGCTTTAAGAGTTCTCGCAAGTTGAGGTATGGCGAAAACCCGCATCAGCAAGGTGTTTTTTATGGAGATCTCAATGGAATGTTTGAGCAGCTTAACGGAAAAGAGCTTTCGTATAACAACCTGGTAGATATAGATGCTGCCGTTTCTCTGATTGATGAATTTGACGAAACCGCTTTTGCTATTTTAAAACATACCAATGCCTGTGGTGTTGCCATAGGGTCATCAGCAAAAGATGCTTATTTAAAAGCATTGGAAGCCGATCCTGTTTCTGCTTTTGGTGGAGTGATTTCAACCAATGTGGAAGTGGATAAAGATGCTGCTGAGGAACTTAATAAATTATTCTTTGAGGTATTAATAGCGCCATCTTTTTCATCGGAAGCTTTGGAGTTATTGTCAAGCAAAAAGAATAGGATACTTTTAAAGAGAAATCCTGTGGAAGTTTCCAATGTTCAGTTTAAGAGTTTGCTGAATGGAGTCATTCAGCAAGATAAGGATCTTAAAACTGAAAGCATGGACGATTTGAGGGTAGTGACGAGTAAAGCTCCTGATGATGCTGAAAAAAAAGCACTTCTTTTTGCTGCTAAAATCTGCAAACATACCAAGTCGAATGCGATTGTTTTTTCTACGGAGAATCAATTAATTTCCAGTGGGGTGGGGCAAACTTCCAGGGTAGATGCTTTGCAACAGGCAATAGAGAAGGCAGAGAAATTTGGTTTCAAGCTCGATAAGGGAGTGGTCATGGCATCAGATGCTTTCTTTCCGTTCCCTGATTGCGTAGAAATAGCTTATAATTCAGGAATAAAAGCTGTAATCCAGCCCGGAGGTTCAGTTAAGGACCAGGAGTCCGTAGACTTTTGCGATAAGCATGGGATGGCCATGGTATTTACCGGGCTAAGGCATTTTAAGCATTAATTTCTTTTTTTCTGTAATTGCGATTGTTTTTACAAAAAAAATTGCAATATTATGCTGTATTAATTCAGTTTTTGAAACTAATTTTTGATTTTTACCATTTGAGTGAAATATATATTCTTTTAAAAGTAATACACAATGGGATTATTTGATTTTTTTGCAAGTGATATAGCTATTGATCTTGGTACTGCGAATACATTAATTATTCATAAGGATAAGATAGTTGTTGATGAGCCTTCTATTATTGCTCTTGACAAGGTAACAGGGAAAGTGTTGGCTATAGGTCGTGAGGCTATGCAGATGCATGAGAAAACCCATGAAAATATTAAGACTATTCGTCCTCTGAAGGACGGTGTTATTGCTGATTTCCATGCTGCAGAGCATATGATCAGGGGTATGATAAAAATGATTGATGGAGGAAAAAGGGTTTTTGGCACAACTTCTCATCGAATGGTAATCTGCATTCCCTCTGGTATTACTGAGGTTGAAAAAAGGGCCGTTCGGGATTCGGCGGAGCATGCCGGTGCCAAAGAGGTATATATGATTCATGAGCCTATTGCTGCTGCCATAGGACTTGGAATTGACATAGAGCAACCTGTTGGATCCATGATTGTGGATATTGGAGGTGGTACTACTGAAATTGCCGTTATCGCATTATCCGGAATTGTTTGTGAACAGTCTATTCGCGTAGCCGGAGATGTGTTTAATAAGGATATTCTTGATTATATGAGAAGGCAGCACAACCTTCTGATTGGTGAACGTTCTGCTGAAAGGGTAAAAATTGAAGTTGGGTCTGCTCTGACAGAATTGGATAGCCCTCCTGATGATTACGAAATCAGAGGCAGGGACTTGATGACAGGTATCCCCAAAGTTATTAAAGTAAGTTATTCCGAAATAGCATTTGCATTGGATAAATCCATTTCTAAGATTGAGGAAGCGGTGTTAAAGGCTCTTGAAATTTCACCCCCTGAATTATCTGCCGATATCTATGATAACGGAATACATTTAACCGGCGGTGGTGCGTTATTAAGAGGATTAGATAAGCGTTTAGCCTTG
>JBKBXU010000203.1:0-8455 GCA_046313675.1 Cytophagaceae bacterium | reverse complement strand
TGAAAAAAATCTTCCAAATAGGAAGCGCCATTTTAGTGTCTTTGACTCCAAAATTGAAGTACAATTTGGAATTGAAGAGCCGCTGTTTCCTTAAAAATTAAGAACTTGCGGATTTAGGGTTATAACGAGGGCTGATGTAAAAGCGAACTCAAACTACCTTGTTCTTTAAGAAGAACCCTGAATGTAGAACCCTTCCCAGGGTCACTTTCTACTTCAATAGTACCTCCATGATTCTCAACTATTCTCTTGATAAGATATAGGCCTATGCCTGTACCTTCCACGTGATCATGCATGCGCTTGAACATCATAAATATCTTTTCCTGATGTGCTGGTTTTATGCCCAATCCGTTATCCTTTACTTCTATAACAATATTATCACCTGATTTTTCAGTAACGATGGTAATTTCACATTTTTTTTGAGGGTCGCTATATTTCATAGCATTTCCGATAAGATTTTGCAAAATGCTGGTAAGATCTTTCTTAGAAAAATTAATTTTCTGAATTTTAAAATCTGTTTTGATGATTGGGGCATACTTTTCTATTTCTGTTGACAGATTGAATTTTACGTCATCAAGAACATCTAACATACTATAATCTTCATATCCATCATACGCTTCAGGTTGCTGAGCCTGGCTGATTACGCTTAGCGAATCAATAACTGACCGAAATTTTTCAACCGACTGCTTCATCAACGAAATAATTTTTACAGAAACTTCGCTCTGAGTACTCAGCTCTTCATCAAGTGCGGAAAGTAATCCTTGCAGGTTGCTTATGGGGCTTTTAAGATCGTGAGAAGTAATGTAAATAAAATTATCAAGGTCAGAATTGATTCTGATAAGATCTTTGTTTTTCTCGTTTAGAACTTCTTTCTGTTCTGTAATAAGAAGTTTTACTTTTTCCTCTTCTTCCAATGTAAGCTCAAGCGCATTTAAAATAACGGCTATTGGAATACTTACTAAACCATTCAGGCAAATGAAATTTATACTTACAATTATCCACGATCCAAGATCATATTCCCCTATCAAAAAACCGTTCATAGTACCAGCATGGATCATATAAGCCAGTACTGCAAGTGTAATGACGTTTATTAAAATGCATGTAAGTGATGCTCTAAAACCTTTTAGAATACTGGCAAAAACCGGGAAAGCAAAAAGCCATATCCAGCCAGCTCCTATTTGCCCCAACATGATAAGCAATACCACACCAAGTAAGTATATTATAAAAAGGAGACCATAAACCCTGATGTGAAAAGGTATCTTTTTTAAGGCAAAAATCAGGATGATCAAAATATAGACCGCAGTATCAAGGATAGCAATAACCCAAAAACCACCAAGTATTGAAAAGATTACACTAGGCATGTATGCAATTAACCCAATAATAACCAGTGCCTTCATAAGAGAATTATAGATTCGTTCTCTCCATGACAATAAACTGTTGTTAGCTTTCTCCCCTGATCTGATTTCGTCTCTTAATATGTCCTTTATTGCCTTTAGCATACGACTCTATCTCTTCAAATTAAAAAATGGTTAATCAGGCCTAAATCACTTTGGGAATATATGAGCATTAATACGGTTATAAGATTGTAATGTTCATGCATAATTACCTTACATATAACAGATTCATTTTTCTTATGTTGGCCAATTTAATAATAAGATTAGTCAGGGTCAAAAGTTTATGTGACCCTACTATAGCTCTGGTTGCAACAAAGGCTGGCTGGAAAAGCGATTGAAACGCCTAATATTGTATCAAAATGTGGCGATGCAATCGCCTTTCTCGGTGATCCGCATTGCAAACGCGGACCATTAGGGGGTTGTTCATGAAATCGTTTAAATCTTCATCCTTAGTTTTGTATTCACCTTGAACCACATTAACATTATCTTGTCCCAAGGATATCAAGGAGTTAAAATATAAAAAACAAACGAATATATATTTTATATAGCTCTCCTGTTAACTATTATTCTGAAGCCAGGCATTTTTTAGTAGTACTTTATTCTATTCCAATCATAAAGTAATGGCTATCCTGTGAAAACCATTTTTTATCTTTCTTTATGAAAGTCATAATCCCATTATCTTTTGCCTCAAAATTAATATTAGTACCGGTTATTTTTATATCTGAAAATTCCCAAGTTTTAAAATTATCTCTTGTTAATCCTACTCTTATTGTTCCGAGTCGAATTCTATCCTTCGGTAGAAGTTTTAATGCTACAATATTTTCTTTAGGGTCAAAGGCAACAACGCAGTCACCAACAAGCTTCCAATCCTTGGCAGTTGATTTTTCTTTATTTATAATACTATTACGAAAATGTTCTTCTGGTTGTAATTCTGATGGCGGATAGTTTAATTTCATTATTATATTCAACGTGTCATTCGTATTGTTGATTATATATCCATTATCGGTTCTTCCGCATCCAGTTAAAAGTAAGATGGTATATAATATAAAATAGCACTGTCTCATATCTGTATTGCGCACATAACTGTCAGTTTTCTAGCTGGCAGAGCCGTATACTGGACTATGGCCTAGTGGTTTTGTAATTCATATATTAAAATATCCTACTCTTCATCTTTTTAAACCCCTTATCACTCGTCAGGAGTGGAATTTTCTGAAAGTATGCAGATGCTGCAATTATAGAATCGGGTAATTTCAGTTATTACTGAAACTACTAATTCTTTATCTGATATTAAATCAACTACTTCGGGGTCACCTTTCAAAAAATATAGGACAATATTGGTGTCCACAAAAAGTTTATTCCCATTCATTTCTTATCTGTTTTTGATATTCTAACGGGTCAATATCTGTTTTTAAGATTCCGGCGTATTTTCTTAAATCCTTTTTACCAGCTTTAGCAACAGCTTCATCAATAAGCTTTTTTGCTTCCTGTTTTGGGGTTCCTTTTTTAATAATTATTACCATGGTCTAAAGTATCTATAACAATATAACACTTTTTTAACGCATTTCTTTCTATGGAAGCAAGTTTTTCTCCATAGGCTATAACGTTGGTGTAACCGATGCTGGGGTATTTTTATGCAGCTCCCTAGTCTCTGCCACAGAGGAAAGAAAAATATAAACAGAATGACTTACAAGCAAACACCCCTGTTGTGACTACACCTTGTGTGTGCCCGGTATTGAAGATACCACATTATTTCTATCGGTGTCCCGAAAAAAAACTTCGGAAAATCCCTTACAGGCAAGTTAATGAAGCTACGTTTTGCGAAACAATGGGGAATTCAATTTTTTTTCAAAAATTCTGCCTATTTTTGCACAGCGATAAATGTATTGATTATCGTTTTAGACTTTTATATATGTTAGAAACACTCCAAACGCCATTAAAAGAGAAACCGAGCAGAAAAGAACGTGAGGTTGTAATTGTGTACCCTTTTAATACTGAGACAAAAGAAATTTTCATAATTCAAGAGTACATTCACGGATATGATAGGAAATTTTGGAAATTTGTTAGTGGAGGTGTTGATAAAGTAGACAAAGACATACTGACACATGCCATAGAGGAGCTGGCAGAAGAGGTAGCAATGCAGTCTAGTGTAGTTTACCATCTGTACTCATCAGAACGTATTTTTGGTAATAGGCCAATGCATTATTTTATTGCAGAAAATCCTACTATTATGGAAAACCCTCCAGAAAATCCTGATCAGGATTATGTTACCGATGCCAAATGGGTCAACCAAACTGAATTTCAAAAAATGCTTGATAGCAAGGAATTGTTATGGGATCAAGGAACCATCTGTGCATTACAAGCTTTTAGAAAATATAGGTAAGGGGTCTTCGGGGATAAATACTTTGATTTTGTGTTTAACCTTAGACGGGATCAATGCCCGCTAACGTGTTTATGACCGGGGATGGATTTTTTTATTTTATCTTTTCTGACTTTTTACATTAGCCCAATAGTTTTGGCAAATTAAATTAAGACTTTCAACTGTCACTGGGTTTCTATTATGGTCATACAAATTATAGTTACTGGCAGAAACCATTAAATCACCACCACTATAATACGAGTCAGGATCATGTTGATTGCAAGTAATCAGAACGTAATTACCTTTAATCTCAGCAGATAATATTTCCAAATCCGCTTTTAAATAATCTTCATGACTTTTGAAATCAATTTTCTTCAAATCTGTGGGATTCATCCATGGGTCAAAATCCAGTTTGTTTATTTCTATTAAGTCAACATAGAAATTTTTGAATTCAGAATTAATTAATTGCGCCAGATAATTACATTGAATAGTCAAGGTCATTTTAGTAAAAACACCTTCACAATCAATAATGCTTCCATCATGAAAGATTGCAAAAACATCTCGTATGTCATTTTGCATTGTGTTAATCTGCAATTATCGCTATATTTTTTTTCTACAATGGCCACGCCCACATGATTAATGGTACACTCAGTACAATAATGATGATCGTCAGTGGCAGTCCCATGATCGTATAGTCTGTGAACTTGTACCCACCAGGCCCCATTACCAGAGTATTTGATTGGTGCCCGATGGGAGTAAGGAACGCACAGGAACCTCCAACGGCAACAGACATCAGGAATGGATCAACAGAAAATCCAAGGCCATTTGCTACACTAATGGCAATTGGAGCCATGAGTACTACAGTAGCAGCGTTGTTAATGACGCTGGATAATAACATGGTTACTGTGAGAACAATTGCAAGAATTGCCCATGGTTGAAGACTATTTCCAATATTGAGCACGGCATTGGCAATCAATTCTGCTCCCCCGCTTGTTTCCAATGCTGTACCCACCGGAATCATGGCTCCCAGCAAAACAATAACAGGCCAGTCAATACTTGGATAAAATTCTTTCAGAGGCAATACTTTTGAAAGCACCATTGCAATGGCAGCAATTGTAAAAGCAACCTGTACAGGCAATATGTTGGCAACAACCAAAATAATTGCGGTTGCAAAAATTCCCAGAGCCATAGGGATTTTAGTCTTATATCCCAGTCGTAATTCACGTTTTGCAAGTGGTAGGCAGCCAATAGAGGTAATGGTCTCATGAAGTATGTGTTCTCTTCCCTGCAGCAATAGCACATCTCCTGTTTGAAATATCAAATGATCGAGGCGTTTGTGCAATTTTCTCTCACCTCTGGCTACTGCAAGCAGGTTTATTCCGTACCGGTTTCGTATCCGAAGGGATGATGCAGTATTGTTAATCAATAGGGAGTCGTTCATAACGATGGCCTCGGCAACGTCTATTTTATCCGATCCTTCGGCATCTTTCCTGATCTTTTTATTGCCGACCAGCTCTGCTCCGGTATCGTCAATAAAAACTTTAAGTTCATCAGCCTCTGTTTCAATGATAATAATATCATTTAGTTGAAATACAGTATCAGAACCAGGGGCGTGGATCCGTCTTTTATTGCGAATCAATCCCAAAACCTGGATATCAGATTTTGTGATGGACGCCAGCTCTGCAATGCATATGCCTTTAATTTTTGAATCTTTGACTACTTTAACTTCGGTAATATAATCTTCAATATGAAAAAGCTCTTTGTCAGATTTTTTTGCAGCCCTTTTGGGAATTATTCTCCACCCTAATAAAGTAATAAAGGCTAATCCCGCAATGGTAAGCACAACACCTACAGGTGAAAAATCAAACATCCCAAAAGGTACTCCCGTTTCATCAGCCCTGAATGTCGCAATAATTATATTCGGAGGTGTTCCAATCAAGGTGGTCATGCCACCAAGCAACGAAGCAAAAGCAATCGGCATTAGGTAGAGGCTTGGAGGTCTACTGCTTTTTCGAGCCATATGTATAGCAATTGGCATCATAATAGCCAACGCACCCACGTTGTTCATGAAAGCAGAGGCTACAGCTATAAGTACAGAAAGAGAGACCATCTGTAAAATAATGTTATTGCCAAGTTTCATTACCCATTTACCCAATAAATCAACAACACCTGAAAATTCCAGGGATTTGCCTATCACTAACACTGCTGCTACAGTAATAACAGCCGGGTGGCCAAAGCCAACAAATGCTTTTTCCGGATCAATAATACCGAAAACGAGCAATACACAGAGCGATATCAAAGCAACAAAATCATGCCGTATCCGGCCCCAGGCAAAAAGCAGCAGGGAAAGTATTAGTACGCCAAAAACTACATGATGATCCATATGTTTTGTTCTTTTATTAAAATTACTCTATGTAGATTTTTACTTATCAAAATGTTTCCCTTTTTCTGTTTTAATAAACCGTTATAGGAAGTTTCATTTATACGCTTTTTTGCAACTAGTTGATATGCATAACCGGAGTTTAATACCTCAATTTAGTGTGTTGCGCGAAGTCGATTGCCTTGCTGGCGTTTTATTTCACATCCTTCTGTCTGACTTCAAGATAGAACAAAAAATCTTAATTTTCCATTTTCAGTAAGTATGAGTAGGAAATATAAGTTTTATAATTATGGAGTCCTGCTGTAATTGAACAAAATATCCATAATATCCAGTAATTGCAGGGTTTGTAAATGAACCGGAACACTGGAAATATTTAGTGCCGTAGATTATAGTGGTGGAAAAGGACTGCTGGAATTAAGTGAAATTTAAATAGGAGATACACGCAACACGCATGCGCCAGCGAGGTTTTTCGTTGGTCTTAGTTTTGTTATTGCACGAAATAGCTATAAGGGAAAAAAACAAGTGCCATTGTCGTTAATGCTTTTAGTATTTTCATAATGTAATAAATCGGTTTTCTAATAAATATTCTTTTCTAATGGTTTGCTCCATTTTGTCTACTACGGAAGCCATTATCATTTTCGATTCTTTCGGGGTTGTAGCTTTTAAAAGTTCTGCTTTAACTAATGAATAATAAAGATGTCCGTTCGGTAATTCCTTTTCAATGTCTGCCAATAAAATCAAAGCCTCTGTAGTTCGGTTGGCTTGATGTAATCCGTAGCAAAGATTTAATTTTAGGATAGGGGAATGATGGTATTCTGTAAGCAATTCGTAGAGTTTGATTATCTCGTTCCAATGTTCGGTATCATACGAATTTGCGGTCATATACTTACTTGCTATTAATGCCTCGATGTAAAATCTGTTTAATTTGTCGGGCTTGTGCAAATAACTGAATCCTAAGCTCGTCAGTTTCTTATCCCATTTGGTTTTGTCCTGTTTGAAAAGTGAAACAAGTTTCCCATTGTCAATCTTTGCAGGTATTCTTGCGATGTGAAAGCAGAATAGAGCGAGCAGGTTTTTCGTTGAGACCTGTTGATATTTTTTAAACAACTCCTTTGCAAGTGCTAAGGCTTCCAAGCATAGATCTTCGTTGACAATTGACTGGATTTTGTCATTGAAAGAATCAAAACCAATATTGAACACCGCATACAGGATTTCCTCAACGGTTGCGATTTGGTGTTTACGTGTTTTTTGGGTAATTGCACTTATAGGTTTGTTCTCATATTCAAGTTGCAAGGTTGTTTTTGACCTATTGATGCTTTTGTAGATGGCTTCTTGGCTTAATAGAGTGCTATCGCTTATTTCACGGACATTAAGTCCGAAAATATTTTTGAGGATGAACACTGCTTTTGCTCCGTCTGAAATATTTTTTGAGGATGACAGGAATAAAATGATTTCAAGTCTCAAGTCATTTTCTGCCATTCCGTTTTCGTCGGTTTCGGTTAAAATGGATTCTAGAGTTACTCTGCTTTTTCTTTTAATTTGGTTCAGAACATCATTGCGGGCAACAATGAAAAGCCAATTTTCTTTGTTATCAGGTGTTTTGTCAGTCTGCCAAGTTTTTAAGGACTTCAAGAATGAATTTTGAATGGCGTCCTCAATTTCGTTAACGTGACTTGTACCAAACTGGTTGATAAGTGCAGAAAACAGCTTTCCATATAAAGCCCGATAGTTGGATTCTATTACCGAATGATTTTTATTGCTCATATTCATCCATTTCCATAATGGGGCGAATTTCGGTCGTTCCTCCCCAAATGTGGCAAGGACATTCTTTGGCAATTTGGATGATGGTTTCCAAGTCGTCTGCTTGAAGCAGGTAGTATCCGCCAATCAATTCTTTGGATTCCAAATAAGGCCCGTCTTTTATCACGCAGTCTTTTCCTGTGATGAGTACCCCATTTTCGTGCAAGCCGTCTCCTGAAATCAAATGTTCCGATTCAGCCAATTTTGTCGCCCAAGCCATATGTGCGTTTGCTAATTCTCCCATTTCTCTTGGGGACAATTCTCCCATTTTTTCAATGTCTTCGTGTAGTAGCAATAAGAATTTTTTCATTGTGTTCTATTTATGATTCATTCAAAAGACATTTAAGGTCATTGGTTTTAGACATTATTTTGATTTTTTTTATTTGGCGGTCTTTTCAGCTTACACACATTGTTGAACTAATCCGCCAAAAGGCGGAAGCTGAAGGGTTACCCCAACTTCCTTTCATATCTTTGACGATCAAATAAAACTATCTCAAGTTATGAAAAAAAAGTGAAACGCTCATAGAG
>JBKBXU010000202.1:3269-8487 GCA_046313675.1 Cytophagaceae bacterium | reverse complement strand
ACCAATAAGATATACGATCATAATTTAATCTAAGCGAACACGTGGATCAATAGCAGCATATAGTATGTCTACAAACATATTCACAACAATAAAAACTAAGGCAATAAATAAGGTGGAACCCATAACTACCGGAAAGTCCAGCATTTCAACAGCCTGTATGGTAACCAAACCCAGACCTTTCCAGTCAAAAATAACTTCTATAAAAAATGCTCCGGCCATTAAGGAAGCCAGCCATCCTGAAACGGCTGTAATCACTGGATTAAGAGCGTTTTTAAGAGCATGCTTTACAACAATTTTATAATACCCCAACCCTTTAGCACGGGCAGTTCTGATATAATCTTGCGAAAGGACTTCCAGCATGGAGCTTCGCGTAAGCTGTACAATGATTGATAATGGACGCAGACCTAATGCAAAGGCCGGAAGAATAAGGTTTTTAAGAACAAGATTTCTACCATACAAATCATAATCCCACAACTGTCCTGAAATATTAAGGCCTGTAATATGTCCCAGATAATATCCGAATACCATGGATACAATGGCAGCAATTACAAATGGGGGTGCCGACACGCCAATAGTGGAGAGGGTGATCATAGAATGATCGAGAAAACTATTTTGCCTTAAAGATGCTAAAAGACCGAAAAGAATTCCAAAAAAAGTGGCAAAGAGCATGGCAGAAAAAGCAAGCCAAAATGTACCCTCGAGGTTTTCCATAATAATTTCACTAACCTTTTTATTGCTTTGGAAAGATCGGCGGAGATAAGGATATTTTACTACTATGGCGTTTTCTCCAACAGCAAAAAGCTTTTTATATTCATACTTAGAAGCAGTACGTTCCGTGTCTTCATGAATAGACAATGGAGAAAGATCATTCAGATACAAGCCAAGTTGAACATAAAGGGGTCGGTCTAATCCAAGTTCTTTTGTAATAGTTTCCCTGTCATTAACATCCGCTCTTGTTCCAACCATCAGGTTTACAGGATCGCCGGGAAGAACATTGAAAAGAAAAAACACAACGATAACTGCCCCAAAAAGAACTAGAAAACCATATAATAATCTTTTGGTAATAAACTTTACCATAGGTTACTGTAATTTTTTTAAAATGTTATCTGTTTCAGGGATATCATTTATATGCCACTTTCCTTTTACAGTCCCATTCTGCAAAAGAAGAATACCAGGGTTTGACCTAATCATTGTTTTCAAAACTGTACCATCAGCGTAGAAGTAAGGAATGGCCAATTGAGTCTGATGACGAAGTTGTTCAAACTCATCCATAGAAGACGAGGTAACTACCCAAACATCCACATTTTGGTGTTCCAGTTCTTTTGAAAGCACATTTACTCTCTGCAATTTATCTAAAATGGATGAAGATTTTAAAACTTTATCTGCATTTCCCACCACAACAAGCAATTTATTGTTAGTAAATGAAGAATCCGTAAAATCTCCTTCATCATTCCATATACGGTAATCTGAAATTTTAGGTGCGCTTTTTCCGGGATTTTTTATAATTATATTTTTATAAACATAGTTTGTATCGGAAGGAATTGCATCAAAAATAAATTCTTTCCCTTCCTTCTCCATAATGTAGGCAAATTTAGGAGACTCTTCTGCCTGCATGTTAGTTTTAATATTGCTTTTTACACTATAGGGAAGAAAATCAAAGAAAGGCAAGTGGGCAAGGCTATAGTATCCTAAAAAAGAGCTTATCAAAACAGAGGCACCAACTACATAATCAGCTATACGGTCATTAAAACCGGTCAATTTTTTATTACGGTAGACAAACAATACCAATATAAATACTAAAAGGATGACATCTTTAGCAAATGACTGCCAGGGAGTAAGCTTTATAAAATCTCCAAAACACCCACAGTCCGTCACTTTATTGAAGTAAGCAGAATAAAAGGTAAGGAAGGTAAAAAACAAGATCAATCCAAGAAGAACATAGGTTGTTTGGCGCATTCTATAATAGACAAGAACAGCTACACCAAGGACCACTTCCGCAATTATGATGAACAAAGAAAGAGAAAGCGAATAAGGAATAAGGTCATAGAAAAAGGATGAAAAATTCTGACCAAAGACTTCAAAATATTCCTCAAGCTTATAAGAAGTGCCATAAGGATCATTCAGTTTTACCAATCCGGAAAACACAAATAAACCTCCGACCAGGAAGCGGGAAATTTGCAAAATTACTTTCATTAGACGTTTGTCAATTTTATCAGAGCAAACACAGCGTAATTAATCATATCCTGATAATTTGCGTTAACCCCTTCCGAGATCCTGGTAACCCCTTCATTATCCTCAATTTGTTTTACCCTAAGCAGTTTCATCAAAACAATATCTGTAATCGAACTCACCCGCATTTCCCTCCAGGCTTCTCCGTAATCATGATTCTTATTCATGAGCAATTCCACTGTTTCGCCTATATGCTTATCGTATAACTCATTAACCTTATCTGCGGGTAGCTCCATCTCATCACTATCAGATAGTTCTAATTGTATTAACGCTATAATACAATAGTTAATTATCCCTTGAAATTCAGTAAAAATTCCATCTTCTACTTTCTGGATCCCCTTTTCCTGAATAGACCGGATTCGCTGAGCCTTTATAAATATCTGGTCTGTAATGGATGGTAAGCGGAGGATTCTCCACGCAGTACCATAATCAAGTGTTTTATTAATAAAAATTTCTTTGCAATCCTTGATTACCTGATTATATTCGGTGATTGTTTTAGTCGCCACTTTTATTGAAATATATCTGAATAAAGAAATAAATACCGAACCGAAAGATACAGTTTTTTATTCAAAAAAAACATTAAACTGTAGAGGCAGGATTTTGGATCTTACAAAACCTGTGGTAATGGGCATTATTAATATTACCCCGGATTCGTTCTACGTTAACAGTCGCAGACAGGACGAAAAACAAATATTGGAACAAGCAGAAAAAATGCTTTCTGAAGGAGCCGCTATTCTGGATTGCGGAGGCTATTCTACCAGACCCGGTGCAGATGATATTTCAATTCAGCAAGAAAAAAGCAGAGTGCTGCCTGCCATTGAGACAATCGCCCGTCATTTTCCCGAATCCATTATTTCTGTGGACACTTTCCGGGCAGAGGTGGCAGAAGCTGGCATAAATGCCGGTGCTGCCATCATTAACGATGTATCCGGTGGATCTTTGGACAGGGAAATGATTCCTACCATAGGAAAATTACAAGTTCCTTACATTTTAATGCATATGAGGGGAACTCCTCAAACCATGAAAGCATTAACTAATTATGACAATCTGATGAAAGACCTCCTAACATACTTCCATATTAAAATTAAGGAATTATATTTAGCAGGAGTTAAAGATATCATAATTGACCCGGGAATAGGTTTTGCCAAAACTGCAGACCATAATTTTGAAATCCTGCGTAAACTGAATTATTTAAACATTTTGAACTATCCTATACTTGTAGGCTTGTCCAGAAAGTCTTTTATTTATAAAACCTTAGAAACAGACCCTGAAGAAAGTTTGAATGGGACAAGCATTTTAAATACAATTTCACTAATGAACGGCGCAAGTATTCTTAGGGTTCATGATGTAAAAGCGGCTGCAGAGGCCATAAAATTATATAACAGAATATACCATTGACTTTTTTATTTAAAATAGGCTTTATAGATGTAAGTTGGATAGACATTATTGACATCCTGCTGGTCAGTTATTTGCTATACCAGCTATATCAGCTTTTACAGGGAAGTATTGCCGTTAAAATTTTCCTTGGGGTTCTGTCAATTTACCTCGTATACTTGATCGTAAATGCTGTAAAAATGGAGCTTCTTACCTCCATTTTGGGGCAATTTATTAATGTTGGTGTAATTGCGGCACTAATTTTATTTCAGCAGGAAATTCGAAAATTTTTACTTTTAGTAGGCAAAACCACCGCTTTTAATAATGACCGGTTTTTTAAATCCTGGCCATGGAAAAAACGGCTGCACCATGGGCGCCTTGATCTTACACCTATAATTGAGGCAGCTAAAATCCTTGGAGGAACAAACACCGGCGCTTTGATTGTTTTCGCCAAAAGTTCAGAACTGAAATTCTATGCCGAATCAGGAGATCTGATAGACGCCAGTATTTCAAAAAGATTATTATTGGCCATTTTTCAAAAACACAGTCCTTTGCACGATGGTGCTGTTATTGTAGCTAATGGCAAAATTAAAGCTGCAAGGTGCATCCTCCCTGTTTCTGAGGCCGACAATTTACCTGCTCAATATGGCTTAAGGCATCGTTCTGCCATTGGAATGACAGAAGTCACCGATGCCATTGTTTTAATTGTTTCAGAGGAAACAGGACAAATTTCTCTGGCCGTAAATGGAAATATAATCTCCAATCTTTCAAAAAACGAATTGAAGCAAAAGTTGACACATTATCTCTATGAGGAAGAAGAAAAAGCCATCCCTGAAGAGGAAGAGGAAGAAAAATAATATTACTTTTTGGGTTTAATTACCGGCTTTACAGTTTTTCGTTCCACCGGCTGATCCAGCTTCTCTTCTTCACGAAATAGGTACTTTCTTCTCACCGCATTAATAAGAAACTTCTTCTGCTCTGTAAAGCTATCCGGATGAACCTGATCAAATAATTGCCTCCATTCTCTGAATTGCTCAGGACTCCCTTTTTGGAAAGCAACAACATCTATCTTTTTTGATTTACAATATTCCTGAAAGTTCATAAAAAAAGCCCGGATTTTACCGGGCTTAAATTTAGTAAAGTTTTTATAATTATCTTATTACAACTCCAGCAATAAGCCGTAAAGTGCTATAATCAAACCAACAACAAAAATAACACCTCCAATATACCAGAATATAGGCAACAAACTTAAGATTAATCCAACAATCATAATAATCAATCCAATTCTCAAATATTGGTTCATCTGAACCTTGCTTTCTGCCCCCTCTTTCAACTCATTGTCAGAATCTAATTTCTGAATTTTCTTAAGCTTCTTTTTTGCAAGAGCCATGGCCCCTTTCTCTGCAAGGCCGGGCTTATGATTTCGGGTGAATTTTTGATTTTGCTCAACAGCTGACTCTTTCATTTCTTCTTTTAAATCAGACCGATTGTTCTCTAAAGTAACAGCTTGATCATTACCCATAGATGCCACTGCTTCAGGATATACAGAAGACGATGCCATGGAGTTGTTTGTTTTTTAATTAAGGGACCTGTTTAACTGAAAAGTGTTTTTTTA
>JBKBXU010000202.1:0-3259 GCA_046313675.1 Cytophagaceae bacterium | reverse complement strand
GCAAAAATTATCAATGATAATAAAACCACTGATCTTAAATTTGTAAAAATTGTTTTCATAATGTGTACGTTATTTGTGAGTTTTTTACAGTTTAATACTGGCATTTTAAACGAAATATAGAAAAAATGTTTAATTCCTAAATCATAAAAGTCAATATTTAATTTTACAAAGAATTAAATAAAAAATAACCAGAAAGCCTTTTAATCACTTTTATTTGCCAACTGACCACAAGCCGCATCAATATCTTTACCCCGGCTTCTTCTGATGTTTACCACAACACCTTTATTTTCGAGATAATTTTTAAATGCTAGCAACCTTTCTTCCTGAGTATTCTTGAAGTCTGCCTCTGCAATGGGATTGTATTCAATAATATTAACTTTGGCTGGAACATGTTTTGTAAAAGCATAAAGCTCTCTCGCATCTTCAAGGGAATCGTTAAAATTATTAAAGACAATGTACTCAAAGGTTATTTTATTACCGGTTTTACTATAAAAATACTTCAACGCATCGCGCAAAGCTACCAGAGTATTTGATTCATTTATGGGCATAATTTTATCCCTTTTTTCATCGTTTGCAGCATGCAGGGAAAGAGCAAGGTTGAACTTCACCTGATCATCTGCAAGCTTGGTAATCATCTTTGCAATACCTGCCGTCGACAAAGTAATTCGCTTCGGAGACATATGTAAGCCGTATTCAGATGTCAAATGCTCAATGGATTTTAATACATTAGCATAGTTTAATAAAGGCTCACCCATCCCCATGAAAACAATATTAGTTAAAGGTTTCCCATAATGTTCCTGACATTGGTTCTTAATGGCTACCACCTGATCATAAATTTCAGCCGGCTCCAGGTTACGCTTTCGATCCATATAGCCTGTGGCACAAAACTTACAGGTAAGGGAACAGCCTACCTGGGAAGACACACAGGCTGTCATACGATCATCAGCGGGAATCAACACCCCTTCTACCAGATTTCCGTCATATAACTTAAAGGCAGATTTTATGGTACCATCGGAACTCACCTGTTTTTTAGACACTTCCAAAGGGTGTATTTCAAAATGCTGTTTTAATAACTCTCTGGTCTTAATGGAAAGATTCGTCATCTCTTCAAAAGATACACATGACTTTTCCCAAAGCCATTGGTAAACCTGTTTGGCTCTGAAAACCTGATCTCCCTGATCTTTAAAAAACCCCTTAAGCTGATCAAGTGTAAATTTTCGAATGTCGGATTTTACGGAAGCTGATGGCATAATTACAAAGATATACATATTAAGCTTCATATTTAACAAAGGAAGACTCCCAATAAATCAATTTCCTTTTAGAAATTTTTAAAAATCCGAAGTTTAGGAACCCCTCATTTTCTAAACAAAAACGATGCATTTGAGTTTTAAATTTTTAGCATCATAGCCCTTTATCTATTTAAATAAAACCGATAAAACCTTGACTAAAACATGAATTGATCACTTATGGGTCAATTTACACGAACTATAATTTTAAATTTTTAATACAATAATCAGAAATTTTTTAATAATTTTGAGAAGCACAAATAAGCGTTTTGGATATGAAAAGACTTTTATTGCTTTTATCTTTTTTATGTTTTGGTATTTCTCAAGTCAATGCTCAGGACAATATTGAAATCGGTCTCATTTATGTACCACAAGTTACGTCAATAATAAACTTCTCCCATAATGACCCTATATACCAAAATCGTTTGACTTTTGCAGGAGCAACAGGTTTAACCTTTACCTATCATTTCAATAATAGATTCGCCCTACAAACCGGCGTACTTTATAACAGCCACAATCAAAAATTTAAATCTGAAATTCCTGCCGGAAGTGAGACAAGGGAATGGAAAGGAAAGAAAAGGTTGGACTATCTTAAATTACCATTAGTAATAAAATACAGCATGCCAATTGACCGGAAAATGAGTTTCCATTTATATGCCGGCCCCCAATTAAGCTATTTATTAAAAGGCGAAGGAGGAGTTGTTGTGTGGAGAAACTATGGAAACTCAACCTATTATGACTTACCCCACTCAAGCAATGATCATTATGCCCGGCTCACCATTGATGGAGTGCTTGGTTTTGGCCTGGACTTCAGAATAACCAGGACGTTAACCGTTACGGGGGGAATCCGGTCAGACTTTAGTTTTACCGACATGGAAAACAAAAAAGCTACCTATATGGATGAGCCTTTATACTATTACGGTGACCCTAACCGTGGCTCAAGCCATAATTTTACAGTAGGCTTCCTTATGGGCATTAGTTACAGACTCGGAGGAAAATGCCTCACATGCCCTTCCCAAAAGTGGTAATAAAGTAGCCGAACAAGCTTTAAAAAGAACAGAATAGAAAACATTCTGTTCTTTTTTTCATTTTTAATCTATAGTAAATCCAGGCAAGTTGCGCCAAAATGTCCTGTTTGTTTTAAATATTTTAGACAAAAAAGCCAAAATGGCAGTCTTTTATATTTGGAAACTATTTTGATATTAAGATATCAGGAAATAAACATTACTTCTATGAATTTTAACAACTATACCATAAAAGCCCAGGAGGTTATACAAAAAGCCACTGAAATTGCCGGGGGAAACCAACAGCAGGCAATTGAAACAGGCCACATTCTCAAAGCAATTCTTAGCAGCGATGAGAATGCCACTGGTTTTCTCCTGAAAAAACTTAATATTCAAAAGCACCAACTTATGGAAAAGTTGGACGATATAATAATAGGCTATCCAAAGGTTAGCGGAGGCAATCCCTATTTATCCAATGAAGCTGCCCAAACCCTCCAACAGGCAACAAATCTATTAAAGGATTTTGGGGATGAATATGTTGCCGTAGAGCATCTGTTATTAGGGCTATTAAAAGGTAAAGACGCAACCGCCAGGCTACTAAAAGAATCCGGAATAAATGAGAAAGATCTGAATTCAGCGATTAAAGAATTACGCGGAGGATCAAAAGTTACCGATCAAAATGCAGAAGCCAAATACCGTTCATTGGAAAGGTATTCCAAAAATCTAAATTCTTTAGCAAAAGCGGGTAAAATCGATCCGTTTATAGGAAGAGATGAAGAAATAAGAAGGGTGTTACAGATCCTTTCCAGAAGAACAAAAAACAATCCCATTCTTTTGGGAGAACCCGGTGTGGGAAAAACCGCCATAGTAGAAGGGCTTGCTCAACGAATTGTTCAGGGCGACGTTCCTGAAAATCTAAAGTCTAAAACCATCGTATCCCTGGATATGGGCTTGCTCGTGGCAGGAGCA
>JBKBXU010000201.1:0-8501 GCA_046313675.1 Cytophagaceae bacterium | reverse complement strand
GCTTTGGAATTTGCCGGTTCTTCGGAAGATCTCATTTATATACTTAGTTCCATGGGCAGGAGTAATTTCGATAGAAAAGAATATCTTGCTTATAACACATTATACAAGATAATGGAGACTTCCGGAATAGCCTTTGAAATATTTATGTCTTTATTAAGAGGGGATAAAGAACTTTCAAGGTTTATAAATGAGCTAGTTGCATTAAACCCTTCTCCTATTTTTCACTATTTGCTTGGGCAAAAGTTGGGGAAGAATCAAAAGATTATATTGGCTTGTACTTTTCTTCCATTAAGTCACTTTATCAATGACCCGGATCCGGGGATTATACTAAATGAGCAGTTTGTTGAAGAAAATTTGTCTTCTATGGTAAACTCCCTGAAGAAAGCTTGCTGATTGCTTTCTTCAGGGAGTTTTACCAGCCCACACTCCTTGATATAAATCGTGGGTTAAAGCTAAAGCTTATCCCCACCCAAGGGTCTTCTCTCAGGGAATTGAAAACATGAACAAATATGGTGTTTCCTAAGTCAAGTATTTCACATAGCTGACCTTTAGAATTTATTACAAGGTCAGATAATTCCCTATCCTCTTTCATTTTGCTTCTTTTATCCTTCATATCGCAACCCTTTAAATAGTTAACAACTGTATTTTAAGAAAAGTTAAAAATTATTTATTTTCTTCTTATTTACAGTATGTTAATGTTCTTTTTGGTTCTGGCTAAAAGATAAAATATGAGTGGTTAGAATAGCAGCAGGGTAAATTCGTTCTTGGATTAACTTTTCTATAGAGAAATTAAATGATAACTTGCAAATTGAATAATAAGATAGGAGTTGAAGTTGAATAATTTATTTATTAAGTATTGGTATGTCTTACTGCTATTTGTTTCCTGGTCTTGCACAAGTGACAGATTTGCTAATGAGAAAAGAGAGAAAACAGAAAAGCTTGCCTTGGTAAAAGATGTTGAGGTTAACAAAGAAAGTAAGGGTTTTGAAGTTGATTTCTCAGTGAGCTCTAAGCCGGAACATAGGGAAAAAGCGAAAAATATAGACAAGTACCTATCCAAGCTTTATAAGCAGAAGAAATTTAATGGGTGCGTGTTGGTAAGTGAAGGGGGTGAAATAATTTTCAACAGTGCTTATGGATATGCAGATTTTGCTACAGAAACCCCTTTAAGTTCTCAGTCCTCATTTCACCTTGCTTCGGTTTCCAAGCAATTTACTGCTATGGCAGTGATGATGCTGAAGGAAGAAGGGAAATTGAATATTGAGAATGATATCACCGAATACATCCCTGAAATGCCGTATAAAGGGATTAAAATTAAACACCTGTTAAATCATTCCTCTGGGCTTGTTAATTTTCTCAATTATGTACCCACCTATCTAAACTTTTGGGACAGTTGCCAGATTGCACAGAATTGTGAGATGCCCTTAATTTTAAAGGAAAAGCAGCCCCGTCTGCAATTTAGGCCAGGGACACGGTTTGCATACAATAATACCGGATATGTATTATTAGCCCATCTGGTAGAGAGAATTACAGAGCAGAGTTTTCAGGAGTTTGTTCAGGAGCGAATTTTTGATGTGCTTGGAATGAAACATTCTAAAGTGGTGAGCCTGGCCTGTGAGCCTGTTGTGCCAAATCGTGTATATAACTATATATATACACGGCGGAATTTTGAATTGTTTGATGATGATGTCAGGAATGGTTTTGTCGGAGAGAAAGGTGTTTATGCTTCCGTGGAGGATATGTACAGATGGGATCAGGCTCTTTATGATACGTTACTTGTTAAGGAAAATACTCTTAAAGAAATTTTTGAATATTCTAATCTTGATAATGGCAGAAAGATAATGTATGGTTATGGGTGGCGTAAATCCAAGGATAATCCTGATCTGGTTTACCATTTTGGTCACTGGAAAGGAGCTCGTGCCTGTATTATGAGGTATACAGATAGTAAGAATACCATTATTATTCTGAATAATACAAGTAATAATACATTGAAAAGAATTGTGGCTCATGTAAAAAAAGAATTAGAAAACCAGGAATAAAAAAACCTGCAAATGCAGGTTTTTTTATTCCTGGTTGAAAGGCTTTTATGCTTTTTCGAATTCAAAGTTATAAGCTCTCATTCCATGTTCTCCAATGTCAAGCCCTTCAATTTCTTCTTTGCTGGAAACTCTCAGTCCGATAAGTTTGTCAACTACAAAGAACGTAAGTAAAGAGGCCGGGAAGATAAATGCTCCAACAGCTCCAATGCCTATTAGCTGGCTTATCAGTTGAGAAACTCCTGCTTGACTACCAAAGAATCCTACTGCCAAAGTTCCGAAAATTCCACATATAAGGTGCACAGATATTGCTCCTACAGGATCGTCAATTTTAATTTTGTCAAAGAATAGAACGGAAAATACTACAATTGTTCCTGATATTAGGCCTATCAATATAGCATCCATTGGAGACATAAGGTCAGCTCCTGCAGTTATTCCAACCAAGCCGCCCAGGATTCCATTCAGAACCATTGTAAGGTCATGTTTTTTAGTTATTATAAAAGAGGTAATCATTGCCCCAAAAGCACCCGCAGAAGCAGCAAGTGATGTGGTTACGAGTACAAGAGAAACAGCGCCTGGATCAGCACTTAGTACAGAGCCTCCATTAAACCCAAACCAGCCCAACCAAAGGAAAAATACACCCATCGTCGCAAGTGGCATACTGTGGCCCGGTAGTGGTGTTACTTTTCCATCCAGGTATTTCCCTATACGGGGTCCTAATATAATAACTCCTGCTAAGGCAGCCCATCCTCCTACAGAATGAACAATAGTCGATCCTGCAAAATCAATAAAAGGTGTTTGCATTGTTTCAAGAAACCCTCCACCCCATTTCCACATACCTATTATCGGATAATATAATCCTACTAAAAACAGGGAGCAGAGTAAAAAGCTTTCCAATTTAATTCTTTCTGCTACGGCTCCGGATACAATTGTAGCGGCTGTTGCGGCAAACATGGCCTGAAAAAGGAAATCTGTCCAATAAGAATACCCGCCATCTTTGGTATATCCTATCAAGCCGGCATCTCCTTCCGGTATGGCTATGCCAAATCCTGCAAATCCAAATAGGCCTCCTGCAAATTCATCGCCAGGGTACATCATGTTAAAGCCCCACATGGCGTAGGTGATTAATCCTAATCCCGGGATAACTGCGTTTTTAAATAAAATATTAACAGTATTTTTTGATCTTGCTAACCCTGATTCTACGGTAGCAAATCCTAAGTGCATGATAAAAACCAGTGCAGTAGCTATCATCATCCACAGGTTGTTGGTGGTAAATAGCTCGGTGGTAACAGTTTGTTCCATATCGTTTGATGTTAAATAGGTTAATAAAATGGTTTTTGGTAATTGGTTAATGGTAGTTTGATTTGCTAAAGTGCGGTAATGTCTTTTTCACCGGAACGTATCCTGAATGCTTGTTCAATAGAGGATACAAATATTTTTCCATCACCAATTTCTCCTGTTCGGGCACTTGACATAATAGAATTAATTATTTCATCAGCTTTATCACTGTCTGTAACTATAGTGATTTTGGTTCTGGCAATTGAGCCAAGGTCATATTCGTGGCCCCTGTAAATTGTTTTTTCACTTTTTTGGTTTCCTACGCCTTTTACATCTTCAAATGTAAAAAAGTCTATTCCAATGGTGTGAAGGGCTTCCTTGACTTTATTGAAGTGGGAAGATCTGATTATGGCTTCAATTTTTTTCATAAGGTAAATAACGTTTTTAGTTGGTAATGGTATTATGGTTATAAATCTAGTATAAAAAACTTAAGATGCCTTGTTGTTAATATAAAAAAAATTATAAATATTAAATTTTCTTTAAGATTTTATACTGTAACAAAGTAAAATTATATTTTTTTGACTAAAGTAGGTGTGGTTGACATTAAATTTCAATTTTTTTACTAATTTATTTTGGTTTAAATTTTAAGATGCTTTTTGAAATTATATATAATATATCGAATTATTGCCATTATATATTATGTATGTTTATTGTTTTTTATAGTAATTATTTAAAAGTGATATTCGAATTTAAGTTAATTTTGGTTTTATAGTATTTTATTTTTTGAGTTATAAAGTAAGTAAAATTATATTTATGTTTATTGCTGTCTTCTTGATTTAAGTTCTTGATTTGTAGATATTTTATTTTATTTATTGCATATATTTTTTCTTGTCTTATTAGAAAAGTACAATATTTGTTGATGTGTTTTTATTTGCACTATATAGGCATGGTTTCAGATTTATATTCTTGGGATTAAAGAAGGTGTCTTCTTAAAGAAAACAATTTGATCCTTCAAAAGCTTTTGTATAAGATATACCTGAAAAAACAGCTTCTGCACTTGTATGGCTTTTCGGTCAGAAAACTTTTATATAATAATATTTTTTCTTTGTGTGTTTTTATTGGGCTGCAATTCGCTTAAAAACCGAAAAGTATCCGGGGCTAGTGATTTAACCATTAAGTATGACTCTATAAATGTAAACTTCCCTGATATTTTCCTTTCTTTGAAAGACACTTCTTATACACCCTCTGATACTTTTTACCTGGTTAAGCATTACGTAATATCGACCTATGAGACTTATAAAACCTTTAAGTATCTCAATGAGGATTCAGTTGGGCATATTTATATAGAGTATAAAGATTCCCTAATGACTGTGACAGATTCAATAGTTACTTCCATTGATACCTTAAGGCCTTTTGATGAAAGGATGTTGATGAAAGTTGAGAATTATATTGAGCGGGATAATCTTATTTCTAAATTACTAAAAAATGTATTCCATTTTGAAGATAGAAGTGTTCCACATGAGGAAGTGTCAGAACAAAGTGATAAGCATTTTGAAGATTACAATGAAAAAATAATCCGCAGTATCAGTGTAAAGATCTTAGATCCTTTTGGCCCCTCAGTTAATGAGCCTGACAACGGACCTAAAAATTTTTTAGAAAACGCAGGCAATGTTTTTCATGTCAAGAGCAGGCGATGGCTGGTTAAGAATACTTTAATAATTAAAGAAGGTGATGAAATTAACTCTTTTGTTATTGCGGAAAATGAGCGCCTCCTTCGCCAGAACAACTACACATTTGATTCAAAAATTCAGATTTTGGATTATGATGAAAATAAAGACAGTGTGGATGTTTTGGTTATAGTTCAGGATGTTTGGAGTAAATCGGCAGGAGCCTCGTTTGATCCTCCTACCCAATCTATAAACCTGTCTGCCGGGGATGCCAATTTTTTAGGAACAGGAACTTCTTTATCAAACAGCGCAAGGTTAAGCGAAATGCTTCCTGCCAAGTATAATTATTTGGGAAACTTTACAGTTCATAATATCTATAAAACCTTTTTTACCGGTAGGATTCATTACCATTTTCAAGATGGTGTCAAGTCCTATGGAGTCAGTGTGAATAGGGAATTTATTTCGCCTGCCATCAAATGGGCAGGTGGGATAAATACGGGCTGGACTGAAATCGGGCATTATCCTTTATTACATGCACCCGGCCATCCATTGGTGTATTTTAATCAGCAAGATGCCTGGGTAGGCTATTCTAATAACCTCTTTGATGATTCAAAAGATCAAATGCAAGGGAATAGATTTGTTATAGCCTCCAGGTATCAACGAACTCATTATACGAAATCCGCCCCTGATTTTTTTAATAGAGATATGATTCTTGGGAGTGTTGGATATATAAATACCAGGTATTATAAAGACAGGTATATATTTCGCTTTGGTAGAACGGAGGATATTGCTGAGGGAGATCTAATCTCTTTAGTCTATGGGGTTGAAGAATCTCTTTCCAGGAGACGTCCTTATATGGGCGTAAACACCGCCTGGAGTAGATACAGCAATAGTTTGGGATATTTATATGCAAGTGTAGGCCTGGGAGGGTTTTTATATGATAGGGATTGGCAGGAGTCTGTATTGGCAGGCCGACTCCTTTATTTTACTCCTTTAGTCAAGCTTAACAGATGGAAAAGTCGGTATTATCTTGGAATGCGCTATTCTGAGTTAATTCACCCAATGCCGGGAGCTGTAATGTTTATCAATGATGCGCAAGGGTTAAGAGGCTTTAATCCCCCATGGTTATTTGGTAAAAGAAGAGCTGTTTTAAATTTTGAAACCAACGTTTTCCCACCGATAAAATTTTTTGGTTTTCAAACTGCTCTGGTTTACTTTACTGATCTTGCCTGGTTGGCCAGCGATGGCAGGCTATTTGACAGGCGAAGTTTTCACTCAGCTTTTGGGGTGGGACTGAGGTTTAGGAATGATCATATGATTTTTGAAACCATTCAGTTTTTATTTGGCTATTATCCGGGAGCTCGCAATTTGGGAATGCAGGAGTTTATGTTGTTTGAACGAAGTCGATTCTACTATGAATTTAATCATTTCCAATTTCCTAAACCATCGACAGTAGGTTTTTGAAAAACAGAATTAATATTAGCAGAAAAAAACGCCATGTTTTTTGTATCTTTGATAGGAGATTTCTCTTTAGTTAAGTGTTTCAACACTTTTTTTGGTGAAAAATACATTTAACGCTAACTTTAATTCCTGGTCTACGTAAATGCTATGGTTTTTGGATTAATTAATGCAGCGCTCAATAATAGATTATCCTTTTAAATTACGATGAAAAAATTATTATTTGGATTAGGGTTAAGTTTATTGTTTTTAATTAGCTTAAACCCTCTTCATGCTCAGGAATGTTCCGGCACGGTTTCAAATGGTCAAAATCTGGTAACCAATGGAGATTTTTCTACGGGTTATTCTGGATGGAGCCATGATACACGCTACAGACGTTATACACCTTGCGGTAATTGCTGGTCTGTTCCTGGGGATATTTTTGTTGGAAGTAATCCTTCTCAGTTTAATAATGCCTTCCCTAATATTACTGATCATCATGGTTCACCTACAGGGCAGTTTTTAATGGTGGATGGAATATGTGAATTAGGAGTTAATGTATGGTCTCAGGATGAGATTTTAATTGAACCGAATACTAATTATTATTTTTCCGTTTGGATTACTTCTTTGTATGTATCTCCTAATCGGGGTACATTGAGGTTTGATATTAACGGACAAGCTTTGCCGGAAACAATTACCCCCACCGGTGTTGCAGGTGACTGGATCAGGTATACTGCGGTATGGAATTCTGGCCCTAATCCTCCGAGCTATGCTACCATAAGTATTCAAAATACAACCACAACAGGATGTAACAATGGCGTAGACTTTGCTATTGATGATATTTCATTTTCTCCCGGATGTGAATTTGGTTCTCCAGGGCCAACTCCTAATTTAGGAGATGATTTCTCTATCTGTGGACAAACGCTTCCGATTACCCTTAACCCTGATTTTAATGCGCCTACTCAGGCTGCTACAAATATAAATTATAAGTGGTATAAGGATGGAGTAGAGGTTTCAAGTGGCTTTGGCCCGTCTTTCTATAGTTATAATGTTAATGAACCTGGAGTTTATTCTGTTTGTGTGGATTCAGCGGGTTCTTGTCCTAAGACAGCCATCATCAATATTACGGATAATTATTCTATAGATTTAGGCCCAGATATAATGTTATGTGACCCCATAACTGCTACGTTGGATGCGAGATTCACCTCTGCAGGTGTTACTTATCAATGGTCTAGGAACGGAAATCCTATTTCCGGTGCTTCTTCAAGAACTTATACGGCAAATAGGCCAGGCACATATTCTGTGGTGGTAAATGATCCATCCTGTGGGGTGCAGTCAGATGAGGTAACCATCGGTACTCAGGCCGCAGAACCGGTTAATGGTACTTATTGTCCTGAATCTTCGGGTGGAACCGGAACTGTCGAGTTATCTGTCATAGGAGATGGAAAATATAAATGGTGGTCTGCCCCTGAAGGTGGGACTGCTTTGGCTACGGGCCCTTCTTACTCACCACCACTTTTGGATGGCCCGGGGCCATATACCTATTATGTGGAGGATACATCTACTTTTGCCATAAATGTAGGGCCTTCTTCTGCCAACCAGATGACTAATCCAGAAGTAATGGGGCCAAGTGAAACTAATAAAACTTTGTTGGTATTCAATGCCCATAAGAGCTTTAGCCTGGACAGTCTTACTGTATATCCTTATAACTGGCATTGTCCTACTCCGGCAACTGGAAATGCCAATACTATTAACTTTATCGTATTGGATTCAGAAGGTAATACAGTAGGAACTTCTAATTATACCGGTCCTTGTACCGGTCAAGGCCAGCCAGCCGCACCTATGCGTGTACCAGTTGGAATTAATATAACAGCAGGAGAGGGTTATCAGCTTCGTCTCCATACCGGTTCAACGCAACTAGCGATCTTTTTAAATGGCGCAACCGGAGATTTTTCTTACCCACGAACCTATGGGGAAGCTGTTGAGATTGTTGCTAATCATCCTAATTATAATGTGTATAATAACCCCAATGCTTTTCCAGGTTATTTTAACTGGAAAATTACACATGGGATTAATTGCGAAA
>JBKBXU010000200.1:0-8524 GCA_046313675.1 Cytophagaceae bacterium | reverse complement strand
CACTTTATTTTTAATTCATCACGCAGGTAAGGAGCGCCCACCTCCCAAACGGTGGTAGTTAAAAAATCAATTTTATACACATCTCCAAAAACCTCTCCTACCACAATACGATCTCCTATCCGATAATATCCCTGGAATGAGTTCAACAACCAACCGGTAAAACTTTCAATGGGAGTCTGTAAAGCCCAAGACAATGCCAGGCCAACCAAACCCAAAGAACCAATAAGGGCTCTGATATCACCTGAAAGTACACCAAAAATTATACTTATGGCAATCAACCAGATGAATACGCCTACGACCGCTATAATTCCATGAGAACGCTCCCAGTTTCCAATGGTTTTTTTAGTAATATAATTAAACCCTTTAGTGAGGAAATAAGTGAAAACTATAATTAGAAGAGCAATTATAAAACGAGGAAGATTGCGATAAAACGCCTTTACAAGTTCACGAATAGTCATCCATGCTTCACTTACCGTTTCTACAGGATCAACAGGTTCGTCTACCTCTTCCACTTCCTTCTCTGCTCTTTGCTCTATAAGATCTTCTACCGGTATATCTTCGATTACTGATACCGTATCCGGAGTCTGAGGCAAGGTGTCATTTTGTACTGTTTCGGCCCCTCCTGGTTCAAGTACAAGCAATAAAAGGGTCGTAATTACCACAGCCAGAAATGTTGCCTGCCGAAATCGTCTTAACCGACTTTTTGCTCCGGCAGCTTTCTGCCCTGAACGCCGCCCTTTAAAACGACGACTATTCCGAAGCCGTCGTCGATTTTTAATGGACTGGGGTTTTCTATAATTTTCCTGTGATTCAGGCACGATCGATCGTTTATTAAATATATTAACAAACTCACGAAAGGCATCTTTGTTAAGGCATCACAAAATCATTTCCCATTTCCAAGGAATGAAATGTTTGAAAATGGGTATGTCCTGAATAAATCTCAAAGCTAAATTTTTCAGATTTATTGCTATTCTTACCTGATCCGGTAAAAGTAACTTCATGCACACCTTCTTCTAAGGGTATACGGGTATAATGTATGTTATGAGGCAATGTTTGCCAGTGTCTTGTATCTGCTTTTTCTGTAATGGCATTAAATATACCCACCGCAGCGCCTGCACCACTGTGCTGACTTCTTAATTTGTATTCAGTTGCTTTCTTCAATCCTACCCGAAGCAAAGATTTGCCCATTTCGAGCAGCATACGATCCTGTAAGGAACGAAATGCTATGGCATTGACATCCTGCGCTTTTTCAAGATGAAATTCTTTACTACCTACGGAGAGCTTAGCGCTATTATACAATAATGGTCTTTCTATATATTTTGGAAAGGCTACCCTGATAAACTCCAAGTCACTCAAACCTGATGATTGATAATTATCACCTGACATAGCGAAAGGGAAACTCAATCCCATTTGCTCATTCACAAACATGACGTTTCCTCCTCTTCCTCGTATAATATTAAAATTAATACTCCATTCAGATTTTACAGGGCCAAGACCATTATGCCAAAAAAATACCAGACTGCCTTTCTTCGATGAATCATGGATATATTTTATTCCAAACTGTCGCTCATAAAAATCCAGATCAGTGAAAAATCCATTTAAATATGCTGTTCTGAGAAGGTCTTTTTTTACTTGCTCCGGAGCCCCAAACCCGAACATTTCAATATAATCTTCCTGATAAATGTTGTACGCATTACGATAGGCTATAAAAGCATTATTATATTCTCCTGCTGCATCATAAATAATGCCCATAAGGTTATGCATGAAGGCATCGCGTTTATATTTATTTTCGGAATCGTAAAAGCTGTTAATCTGGTTCAGTCGTATGTTCATTCTGCGACACTCCACCAGTGCTGCTTCAATGTTACCTAGCTTTAAAAAATTTAAAGCCTTATAATAATTAATAAGCAATTGCTCAAAGTTTTCCCCACGGTAAGCAACCATATTAGGATTGGAAAGAAAAGCAGCTCCCTCGTTAAGGTAATTGACCTGATAATCTTCCACCATGAGATATGCTTGTTCAAAGAAGACATTGCTTTCAGCATACTCTCCCTTCATGGAAGATAGCACACCTCGATTGAGATAATAAAGCAATTTTTCTTTTTTACGGAGTTTTTTGGAAGTTTCAAGAACATGAGCAGCTTCTTTCAGCTGGCCTTGCTGAAAATAAGAATTAAACCTGGCATTTTTTTGATAATAGGTAGCACAAGAAAAACACAACAGACAAATCACCAAAACACATGCACTTCTCCTCATATCTCTAGAGTTTAAATAACAGACAGGATAACAAAGGGAATGCTATCCTGTCACATTTATTTAGTTTCTGATGTATTTTTTAAGTTGCTTCTCTCCCAACCATACTTTTTCATTAGTCTCCAAATCAGAAAGCTCCATATTAACCTGATAGAATGTTACTTTTCTCTTTCCTTCCTGATCTACTATAGAGTTAATATCCCCGAATAACATATAATCAGCTCCAAGCTCTCGCCCCCATCTTTTCTGGGTATCAAGGGTCGCAAATTGTTGCTGATCAGCCCTTTCTTCACGCATTTTATCACGGAACACATCGTTTTGAACAACCCGTACCGTACCTGTATTTATCAATTCTCTTTCAATATTCCTGATAAAAGTAGTAGCTTCTATATGTTCATGGCTTCTGTTTTGAATAATTCCAACAATAATAACCGGTGTTTTACCTGTTCTGTCGATAAATCTGTTTCTCCATGGCCTGTTGATCATATCCCTGGTCATCTCTTCAGCTACCAGCCTGGAGTCAACGTCATTCCACCGGCCACTTAAATCAATCTGCTGATCGGGACTAACACGTGTAACGGTTTTTTGCGCACAGCTTAATACAAGCATACCAAACAAGGCAAAACTTGATAATTTTAAAAGGGTTTTCATATAAGTTGTTTGTTAATGTTTTCTTTACTTAAAAATAGAGTTCTTAAAAATCTAAACGGAAAAAATATCACAAATCTATACAAAAATATCATTAAAATCGTGCCAAAATTCTGGCATTAAAAAATCGTGCAGATAAGGTATTTGGAACCGCATACTGACTACTATAAATATCTGTTATCCAGATATATGAAATAGTATTATTATTGCCAAGCAAATTAAGAACCTCAAGGCTCAACCATAAGGATTCAAGTTTTGTACGTTTATCAACGGATTGATCAATAAAGGTAATAAGTTTGGAAAAGCCAATGTCTACACGGTTGTAAAAGGGCATATTAAAAGAAGCCCTGTGCTCAAGCGAATTGGGTGGCCCAAAAGGAAGTCCGCTACCAAACACCGTATTCAGGTACATTTTTATGGAAGGGTTATTAGGCAGGTGGTCCTGGAAAAAAATTGATGCCGTTACCCTCTGATCGGTAGGCCGGCGAATATAACCTCTTCCATCTCCCTCTACATTTTCCCTTGCAGACAATATCCCCAAACTAAACCAGGATTCCGCCCCCCGGATAAATTCCCCACTTACCCTGAAATCAGTTCCCAATACATAAGCCGTAGCCATGTTACGAGCGAAGTAACGCAGTCTTACATTCTCCATGTCATAAGGGATTACATTGGTAAGATATTTACCATATACCTCTGTAATAAATTTAAAATCCCTACCCCAGGCTTTAAACATATAATCACTTCCTGCTATGGCATGATAAGAAGTTTGAGCTTTCAAACTTGTATTAATATTCCCCTCTCTGTCACGGAGTTCACGGTAAAATGGCGGTTGCTGATAAACGCCCGCTGCAGCTTTCAAAATCACATCCTTCTTCCACCGTGGTTTCATAGTATATTGAATCCTCGGGCTCACAAGCAACTGCTGATTTAGTGTCCAATAATTTAACCGAATGCCATAGGTTAATTTATGTACACTATCGGGACGGATGGTATGCTGAGCATAAACCTGAGTTCTCTGAGATTCCAGAGCGATCTCATTATTAAGATAACTTGTAATATCAACGTAACCTGAAGAATCCTGGTAGGTATATTCATGAAGGCGGTCGTTAATCGTTTCAAAAGTCTGCGTAAAGCCAATTTCAACGCTGTTTTTTTTGTTTAGCTCAATGAAATTCTGATTAGTAAGGTTATAAATGTTCGCTGTAAGCCTGTTTCTCGCATGCTCAAAGGCTCCTCCAACTCCTCTGGTAAAAATGCACTTATTAAATTCATCGCCAAATGGGTCTATGCCCACATCGCATAACCTGTACGCATATTCAATATCAAAATATTCTCTTTCCTGTGAAAACACACCGGAGAAAATGACATTGGTTCTGAATTTCCGATCCCTTGTCATATGAGAAAATTTCAATCCCCCCTGATAGGTGTCATAGTCAAGAAATTCCTGTCCGCCAAAAGCAACGTTAAGTCGCATAACCTGAAACAATGTTCCAAAATCTGTTTCACGGCTTTGGGGAACAATATTATACCGGTTTCTTGCATAAGACCCAAGTAAATTAATGGTAGTCCTTTTCTCAAAGTCCAATGAATCTCTTCGCTTAGTAAGATCAAAAGTCACAAAAGATTGTACATCATGAAACCGTGGAAAATACTCCCCTTGTACCGGTAAGGTATTTAACAGATACCTTGATGTTTTCTGCCTGGCTCCAATCACATAGGAAACTCGTCTGTTTTTAGAAGCATTCTCCAGGTGGGCAGTTCCCCCCAGAAGGCCAAAGGAAACAGAACCTTTAAATTTTACCGGATCTTTATACTTTATAGCAAGAACTGATGAAAGTTTGTCACCATATCTTGGTTGCCAGCCTCCTGCTGAAAACTCTATATCTTCCACCAGGTCGGGATTAACAAAACTTAAACCCTCCTGCTGTCCGGCTCTGACCAAAAATGGACGGTATATCTCCATTTCATTTACATAGACCAGGTTCTCTTCAAAATTACCTCCTCGAACTGCGTATTGTGAGGACAGTTCATTATTAGACATCACACCGGGAAGGGTAGCTAAAACTTTGTTAAAGTCATTAAAAGCGGAAGGTACGTATTTAGGTATTTTTGGATCAATTTTAAAGGTACTGGCCTGTTCTCTGTCGTCAATATATTTTTCCTTTTGACCTCTAATCTCGACCACATCGATTTTCATGTATTCAATTTCCAATCGGATGCTTAACTCACGCACTTCATTTTCAGAAAGTATCACCTTTTCCGTATGAGTTTTATAACCCGCATAGATAAAGGAAAGTATATATTCTTTGCCGGAAGTAAGGGTAATGGAAAAGTTTCCGTCTTCATCAGCATAAACGCCCTTATTGGAGCTATCCAGAGTTATAGCCGTAAACCCAAGGGGATTACCTGACTCATCAAGCACCGTACCTTTAATAGTAGCAGTTTGAGAAAATACAGGCAAGCAATTGAGTAAACAAAAAATAAATAGTATCGAAAACCTGGGGATCATCTAGAAGCCTTGAACGTAAATATATCCCTCTTATTATGCAGTATTTTTAAGTTCTTCGATAACTTTTGAAGGATTGGGTGAATTAAAAACAAAACTTCCGGCAACCAAAACATCGGCACCTGCACTCAAAAGTTTTGGAGCATTATCTCTGTTTACGCCTCCGTCTATTTCAATAAGAGCTTTGGAGTTGGAATCCTTAATAAGTTTTTTTAACTGCCTTACCTTTTCGTAGGTCCTTTCAATAAAATTCTGGCCACCAAAACCAGGATTAACAGACATTAAACACACAAGGTCAAGATCACCGATGACATCCTCCAACGAAGATACAGGCGTATGTGGATTTAAGGCTACCCCAGCCTTACAAGCCACAGACTTTATCTGCTGAATGGTTCTATGCAAATGAGGACTTGCTTCCATGTGTACAGTAATGTTCTGCGCACCGGAATTTTTAAACTGTTCAATATACCTTTCAGGCTGCATGATCATCAAATGTACATCCAAAGGTTTTTGTGCATGCTTATGAATAGCCTCCAACACCGGAAAGCCAAAAGAAATATTAGGAACGAAAACACCATCCATAATATCTATATGCAGCCAGTCTGCCTGGCTGTTATTAAGCATTTCTACATCTCTTTGAATATTGGCAAAGTCTGCCGAGAGCACGGAAGGAGCAATGATTGGTTTCATAAAACAAATATAGGAAAAGATGAATAAAGCAGTATTCTTATTCAAATTTTCCTATAAAATTATATTGCTTATGCCCTTCTAAAGGGTTTCAATGATTATATTATGATTGGTATAAATACAAATATCAGCTGCGATGTTAAGGGATTCTCTTACCATTTCTTCTGCAGACAAATGAGGGGCATTTTTCTTTAGTGCAATAGCTGCTGCCTGTGCATACATACTACCTGAACCTATAGAGGCAATTTGATTATCAGGTTCAAGTACATCCCCGGTTCCTGAAATGATCAATAGCTCCTCTTTATTTACAGCAATCATCATTGCTTCAAGTTTGCGAAGATAACGATCGGTACGCCAGTCTTTCGCTAGTTCTATGGCAGCCCGACGCATATTCCCACCATAGGCGGCTAATTTTTCTTCAAGCCTGTCCAATAGCGCAAAAGCATCCGCTGTGGAACCGGCAAAACCGGTAACTACTTTTCCATCCGAAAGCTTTCTGAGTTTCTTTACATTACTTTTAGCAACCGTGTTGCCCATGGTTGCCTGCCCATCTGCTCCAATAGCGACTTGTCCGTTGTGTAAAATAGCAAGTACTGTTGTTGATCTGATCTTTGTCATATTAAAAATTATCCTCTGTTTTAACAAAAATGTATCTGCTTTTCCTGCGATCCTGCCAAATCAAGGTGTCATCTGTCAGGCGTTCAATGTCGTATCGCTGTTCAATAATCTTTTGTAGCTGCTTTTCACGCAGGGTTATAAATTGGATTTCCTGATCATCTCGGGATTCTTCACCCATTTCCCAATTACCTCTTGCAACCTCAAGTTGCTCCTGTCCACCATCTTTTTTAATCCTGTCAATCGCAAAAGCACCCTCTGAGTAAAAGTGATAGGTTTCCTCCGCTTTTGGAAGTATGGTATCAGGAGTAACCGAACTTGTAAGTCCATATTCAAGCTTCCAGGATCCCACAAGATGTTTCTTATCCCTGTTACAAGCCAATAAGGAAAAAGAAACTAAAAATAAAATCAAAAATAGTCTATTCATAAAAATGTTAAGTATTTAGGTATAACAAAAAAGCCTCTCAAATGTTAGAGAGGCTTTTTTCGATTTTTAACAACTTAAACTAATAACCTCACCGGATCTTCAAGGAGGCTCTTTAATGTTTGCAAGAAAGCTGCCCCTGTAGCCCCATCAACTGCTCTATGATCGCAAGATAACGTAACCTTCATTAAATTCCCAGGAACAATCTGTCCATTTTTAACAATCGGAGTTTCTTTTATGCCTCCGACAGCCAAAATACAAGCATTCGGAGGATTAATGATGGCTGTAAATTCATCTACTCCAAACATACCAAGATTAGATATGGTAAACGTACTTCCTTCATAATCTGAAGGTAAAAGTTTACCCGCTTTAGCTTTTCCTGCAAAATCCTTAACCTCAGCAGCGATATGGGAGAAAGGTTTATTATCCGCAAACTTCACCACAGGAATGAATAAGGCTTCACCCACTGCCATTGCCACACCTATATGAACATGCTTATTAAGTCTCATTTTATCACCAAGCCAGGACACATTTACCGCAGGATTTTGTCTTAAAGCAACACCAACTGCTTTAATTACCATATCGTTAAATGAAATCTTAACAGGAGATATTGAATTAAGGCTTCCTCTGGCTTCTATGGCTTTATCCATGTTAATTTCCATGGTCACATAGAAATGGGGAGCACCAAATTTACTTTCAGATACTCTTTTTCCAATTGCTTTTCTCATTTGAGAAACAGGAACATCTTCAAAACTTTCCTGTCCTACAATCTGAGGTAATACTATTGCCGGCTGACCGTCTTTGCCTGTAGCTGCAGGTGCCGCCTGCGATGGAGTAAAACTTTCTACATCTTTGCGGACAATTCTGCCATGCTCTCCTGTTCCTTTTACCTGGGATAGTTCTATTCCTTTATCTTTAGCAAGTTTTTTAGCCAAAGGAGAAGCTTTTATTCTTCCCTCGTTGCTTGCATTAGAAACACTTTGAGATTTAGGTTCTGAGGATCCGGATGAAGATGCCGAAGTATCTTCTTTCTTTTCTTCTTTTGGAGCTGCTGACTTCTTCTTTAATAGAGGTTCATAATTGGCTCCTTTTTCTCCGATAATGGCCATTATACCATCAACTTCCACCGCTTCACCCTCTTTTACTCCAATATATAATAATGTACCATCTTCATACGACTCCAGCTCCATGGTTGCCTTATCGGTTTCCACTTCAGCCAGCACGTCGCCTGAGCTCACTTTATCTCCCACTTTCTTGAGCCACGAAACCAGCACACCTTCGGTCATGGTGTCGCTCATCTTCGGCATCCGGATTACGTTGGCCTTGATGTTCGACGTATCTACAGAAGTTTTGGCAGCAGGAACCTCCGCTTTCGCAGGGACAGCTTC
>JBKBXU010000199.1:0-8562 GCA_046313675.1 Cytophagaceae bacterium | reverse complement strand
GTTACGATGACAGTTAAATAGGTATAAGGAGTAAAAAATAAGTAATAAGTAGACTCATTAACTTAGTATCCAATAACTTATTTTTTCTATTAACCTAATACTTCATTTGTCAGTTCTACGCTCTCATTAACTAATTCCATTTCATGCGTTTGCAGGTTGTATTAAAATAAAAAAAATCAACTATCCAATATGAGCAAATCTGGTAGCGTTATCATTCCAATCTCAAATATTATGCTATGATGTAAATTTTACTCTTTTGGATTAGTTTCTAGAAGCCAGTTTGTTACAGTTGTTTCGAGCCAAAACTCAATATATTATCTTACAACTTGTTTGAAAATCTTCAGAAGATTTTTGTGCAGGATTTTCTACGGCTTTATTTCGAGTTTTTCCTCGCTGATTTATTTGTGCATCTGGATTATTAAACTTTAATCAATTTAGAAGAGAAAACACATGAAAAGTAACAATCTAAGGGTACTCCTTGCGATGGTATTTTTATTTTCAACAGGTATTTTTGCCGGTTGTAAAAAGAAAGAAAAGGATCCTTTACCGCAGACGCCTGACTCAGAAGAGGCAACTGCAAAAGTCAGTGCAGCATCATGTACGCATACTATTGCGTTAAGTGAATCCAATGTAGATGGGAGTAATTTTGCTCCGGGGAGTGTTATCTGTCTGGAAGGCGGAACCCGTCGTGCCTTATTATTAAGAAACTTTAAGGGGACAGCCGATAAACCCATCATATTTATTAATAAAGGTAAGGTGGTATTTAAACTTACTTCCAGCAATGCCTATGGGTTACGGGTCGATAATAGCAGTTTTTTCAGGATCACAGGTACAGGTGGTGATGCTGAAAGAGGTATTGAAATCGATGGGTCTCATTTAGGTTTATCTATAGGAGCTTTAAGTACCAATTGTGAGGTAGACCATCTTGAAATCCATAACATAGGTTTTGCCGGTATTATGGCAAAAACAGATCCTTCCTGCGATCAGGCTACGTGGAGGCAAAATTTCACTATGCGCGATGTACGTATTCATGACAACTATATTTATGATACCCAGGGGGAAGGAATTTACATCGGAAATTCTTTCTATGTAAAGGGGCGTGACCTGCCGTGTGGAAGTATATTGCCCCATGCTATTCATGGCTGCAGGGTATATGATAATACTCTTCGCAATACCGGATGGGAAGCTATTCAGGTGGGTTGTGTGACTCAGGATGCTGAAATTTTCAATAACGATATTGAAAACTACGGATTCAGAAATATTTCTGCTCAGAATAACGGCATCCAAATCGGGGAAGGAACGTCTTCAAAATGTTATAATAACATTGTCAACAAAGGGAAGGGTAATGGTATAATTGTTCTTACGGACAGGAATAATTATGTGTACAATAACCTGATAATAAATGCGGAAGGCCGGGGTGTCTTTTGCGATAGCCGAGGCACTACTCAGGGCTCAGAGTTTGCGTTTATCAATAATACATTAATAAATCCGGGTATTGGAGGAATCTGGCAATATAGTTCCACGACAAAAAATACAATTTACAATAACCTGATTACCGGTATGAAAGCTGATGTAGTATTACGAAACGGAGCTGCCGCTGACCAGAAGAATAATCTAATTATTGCTACTGTCGCTGAAGCTCAGTTTGTTAATCCTGGTAGTGGTAATTACCAACTAAAAGCAGGTTCTCCGGCTATTGATGCAGGTAAAAATGTAGCTTCCTATGGCATAACATTTGATTTGGCCGGAAATGCCAGGCCGGCAGGGGCAGGATTTGACGTTGGTGCTTACGAATTTGGTAGCACCGGAGGGTCAACCGGTGGGGGTTCTACAGTCCCGGCCACGCCTGTTGTGCCGACCGAGGTGAATGGTATTGTTGTTACCTCAAGTTCTTATCAAAGCCCTAATTCCCCGGTCAATACTTTAGATAACAATTTAAACACCCGTTGGTCTGCAGACGGGAAAGGCCAGTGGATTAAATATGACCTGAAATCTTATAAGAATGTAAATTCTCTTGAAATTGCCTTCTTTAACGGATCAGACCGAAAGTCCTTCTTTGATATAGAAGTTTCAAAGGACAATCAGTCATGGATCAAGGTATATACAGGATCTTGCAGCGGTACAAGCAACGAATTAGAAAAGTTTGACTTCTCTGATGCAGAAGCCAGATATGTTAGGATTGTAGGGCAGGGGAATACGTTTAATTCATGGAATAGCTATACCAACGTAAAAATAAACACAGGAAGCGCTGCATCACCTGCACCTGCTCCTGGTGGAGAATTGGTAGGCAATATCCGGGTAACAGCGAGTTCGTTTCAGGAGCCAAACAGGCCTGCGAATACGCTTGATAATCAAATGTCTACTCGTTGGTCTGCTCAGGGAATCCAGTGGATTCAGTATGAGCTGGCACAATCTGCTACTATTTCATCCATTGATATTGCATGGATGAGTGGAAATCAGCGGGTAACAAGCTTTGATATTTCGGTTTCAGGCAATGGAAGTACCTGGAATAAAGTTTTTACAGGGAAAAACAGTGGTGCTACCGCAAATTTTGAAAACTATGCATTTACGCCTGTTTCGGCAAAATTTGTACGAATTACCGGGTATGGCAATTCTTTTAATGATTGGAATAGTATCAGCCAGACTCGCATTAATACGGGGATAGCATCGACGGCTCCACCAGCTTCGACTGCTCCAGCTCCGGCTCCAACTGTACCGATTCCTTCGATGCCCGCACAGAAGCGTACTTTTACAACGGTAAGTGATGCGTATCTAGATAGGAATAACCGAAGTGTCAATAATAATACCTTGCAAATTGGGCCGGGGAGCAATACGATTTATGTCAAATATAATGTTTCTGATATAGATGCGACCAGGATGACTGGTGCAAAGATTCAGCTTCAGGTAATCAATGGATTTTCCGGTGGAACAGTACGAGTTGCCAAGGGAAGCCATAATAACTGGACGGAAACAAATTTGACTTTGAATAACCGGCCTGTTGCTGTTCAGCAAGTTTTTTCGTCAACCCGAAATTTTGATAAAGGATCTATTTACGAGTTTGATGTTACATCGGCTATTAAGGGTAACGGGACTTATACCTTTATGTTGACGCTTGATACAGGGGGCAAACACGTGACTTTTAGTTCTAAAGAAGGAGCCTGGGCGCCAAAACTAGTTGTAGAATAATAAAATTGGTTAAATCCAAATTTCAGGGAGGTACGAAAGTATCTCCTTTTTTTGTTATAAGTAAGGCGTAAGGGGAAAGGAGTAAGTCATAAGGCAAAAGTAATAAGGAGCAAGAAGTAAGGCTTGCCCGAAGGGAATTTTGAATTTTGAATGCTGAATTTATATAGGCATAAGGCGTAAGTCATAAGTCATAAGTCATAAGTAGTAAGGGGTAAGGAATAAGTAATTAGGTATTGATAATCAATATACTATAATTCCGACTTAGACTGTTCATCCCGACGAAGGAGAGATCTGCCTGAATGAAGTACTCCCATCCAACAGATGCTTCGTGCCTCAGCATGAACTGTTAAATAGGTATAAGGAGTAAGGCTTTCCCTTCGGGAATTTTGAATGTTGAATGCTAAATTTTGAATTAAAACATCCCGACGCAGGAGGGATATGCCAATGAATTTTTGAATTGGTTTCTTTCGCACCCCCATCGCTCTCGCTCCCCACTCTCCTTTTCCGCTCCCCACTCCCCTTTTTCTCTCTCCTTTTCCGCTCTCCGCTCTCTTTCTTTATTCTTTCCCAACCTTCGTTTGTCCCCACAAACGGGATTGAAATGAGAGTGCTGGAATGCTTGTGATGACACAAGCATTGGCGTCAGCAAGCGTTTTTATTAACTCAGTAACCCAATAACTTAATAACTATTAACCCAATATATCAGTAACCCAATAACTTAATAACCTATTCTCCTAATAACCTATTAACCCTTTTCCCATTAACTCAATAACCCATTAGCCCCATTTTCCATCTGCACACCCTCATTCAACTGATTATCATTAATTAAGAATTAAAAATTCAAAATTCAGAATTCAGAATTTAATATCCTATTCTCCCATTCTCCTAATTTTATGTGTCAGGATTAACAGCTTTTTAATATAAAGTTCAGTAGTTGGTGAAGTAATTGTTGAATTTAATTTCTATTTAATCTATCAATGTGGTTTTAATCCTTACGAATCTTTGTCAGTTCGTTTTCAAAAAAAGGATCTCTATTAAAATATATGCATTTTGCATCCGTTCATAAAAAATTCTTTTTTTAAGCCTGTTTTGCTTGTTGTATTTAACTAAGTAATTGATTATCATCGAATGTGCTTTGCAGGGATGCGCACTTTTCAGTCAATTTTTCTTTGGTATTTTCTTACATGCTTTTGTACATAGCCCTTCCTACAAATAGCTTAAAGATGAAACTCACGGAATTTAAAATTTGTATGGGATGAAACCTTTTAATCAAATTTTAATCCACTTAAAGGAAAAAACATGAAAAGTAACAACCTAAGAATTCTCTTTGCGATTGTGCTCGTTGTAGCGAGTTTTGTCGTAGGATGCAAAAAGAAGGAAAAGGATCCATTACCTCAGGGCTCCGAAAATGAAGGAGTCGCAGCAAAGGTAGCATCGTGTACGTATACAATTTCCACCAACGAATCCAATGTTGATGGTAGTAATTTTGAACCGGGCAGCGTTATTTGTCTTGAAGGAGGCACCAGGCGTGCTTTATTGTTGAGAAATTTCAAGGGTACTGCTGAAAAGCCTATTACCATAATTAATAGCGGTAAGGTTATATTTAAGATGGCTTCCAGTAATGCTTACGGTTTAAGAATAGATAACAGTAGCTTTTTCAGGGTCACCGGAACCGGTGGTGGCGGAGAAAGGGGTATTGAGATCGACGGTTCTCACCTGGGAATATCAGTGGGCGCTTTAAGTACTAACTGCGAACTGGATCATCTGGAGATACATAATATTGGGTTTGCCGGAATCATGGCTAAAACCGATCCGTCGTGTAATCAGGCGACCTGGAGAGAGAACTTTACCATGCGTGAAGTGTTGATTCATGATAACCATATTTATAATACCCAGGGAGAAGGTATTTATGTAGGAAACTCTTTCTATGTGAAAGGACGGGATCTTGACTGCGGCAGTATTTTACCTCATGCCATAGTTGGATGTAAGGTATATGACAACAAATTATGGAATACCGGATGGGAAGCTATACAAGTTGGTTGTGTCATAGAAGGTGCTGAAGTGTATAACAACCATATTGAAAACTATGGCTTTAGAAATATTTCAGCTCAGAATAATGGTATTCAGTTGGGAGAAGGAACTTCGGCCAGGTGTTATAATAACATCATAAATAAAGGAAAAGGTAATGGTATCATAGTGTTGACCGATCGTTCCAACTATGTTTATAATAACCTTGTTATAAATGCGGAGATGCGTGGTATGTTTTGTGACAGTCGTGGGGCCACACAGGGTTCGGAATTTGTGTTCCTTAACAACACCTTTATTAATCCTGGTATTGGTGGTATCTGGCAGTATAGTTCTACGACAAAGAATGTTATTTATAATAACATCATTACAGGGCCTCATGCCAGTGTGACTTTGAAAAATGGTGCTACTGCTGACCAAAAAAACAACCTGTTTGTAGCTAATATTAATGAGGTAGGTTTTGCAAATCCTGGTGGTGGTGATTACAGACTTAAGTCTGGTTCTCAGGCTATTGATGCAGGGTATAATGTGTCATCCTATGGTGTTAATTTTGACCTTGCCGGTAACGGTAGGCCAGCAGGAAAGGGTTTTGACATTGGAGCATATGAATATGGCGGCACACAAGCCCCGGCACCAGTTGAACCAACACCTATTGAACCTGCCCCGGTAGAACCTGCCCCGGTTGAGCCTGCACCAGTAAAACCTGTACCAGTAGAACCTGCCCCGGTAGAACCTGCACCAGTAGAACCAGCTCCGGTAGAGCCGGCACCAGTAGAACCGGCTCCTGTGACTCCAGCCCCGGTACAACCGGCTCCTGTGACTCCTGCTCCGGTACAGCCTGCGCCTGCTCCTGTTGTACCTGAACCAGTAGTGCCGAAAGAGAGTGTATTTAATCCTTCAAGCGATGTGTTTCTTGATAGAAATAATACAAGAATAAATACCAACAATTTACATCTTTCTCCCGGACAAAATAAAGTATTTATTAAATATGATGTGTCAGGTGTAGATTTTTCAACCATGAAAAAGGCAAAAATTCAATTGCAGGTGGTAAATTCAAATGGAATGGGAAGGGTAAGAGTTGCCAGTGGAAATCATAGTGATTGGTCAGAGAATTCTATTACGTTCAACAACCAGCCTGGAGCTGCTCATGAAGTGGCTAGTTTACATAAGTCTTATAATCGAGGTGAAACGGTTGAATTTGATGTAACTTCTGCTATTAGAAAAAATGGATCTCATACATTTGTCTTGACACTTGACGAAGCTCAGGCTTCCGGGTTTGTGATCTTTAGTTCCAAAGAAGGTTCTTTTGCTCCAAAACTTATATTAGAATAGACGATTATTGTTTTTTATTGAATTTGATGAATAAAAAGGAGGCATTGCGGTGTCTCCTTTTTTATTTCATCGTGCAAATTTTGCCCCTTGGTAAAATGTTTGTAAGGATACAAGTATTGGCATCAAAGAGGAAACAGTGTAGAGATGTATTATATTTTAGCTGGAGTTTTTATAATCAAATTTATGCAATAAGGCATGTGGTTATTTTAAGAGTTTCTTGCATGTAATGATATTTTATGACTGGTAATTAGTTTTTTATATTTATTAATTGTTTTGGTTTTTGTCATAAGGTACATCGGTTTGCATTTTTTGGTTTACATTTACGAACTTATAAATTTTAGATTTTGTCAGGTCTAGATATAATTCAATTTCACAAGGAGTGAAAGATGTATCACCAAAATCTATTTTATGAAACGCAATCAAATTCTAAGTAAATCTTTGACTGCCATTGTTTTTAGTTGTGCCATTTTGTTTACTCAATGTAAAAAGAAAGAGGAGGCTGCTCCTCAATACCTTACTTCACAGGAACCTGACGCTACTCCAAGTGAGTCTTTAGATCCCGGTGTTCCACCAGAAGGAAATGCTACTACTGTCGCTTATACCATAAAAGCCGATGAGTACATGATTGATAATGACGTTCTAAACCTGCCTGCAGGAAGTGTGATCGCCATTGAAAGCGGTACAAGAGGTCCTTTGTATGTTAAGAATTTTAAAGGTACAGCCTCAGCTCCTTTTACCTTTATAAATAAGGGTGGTAAAGTTACCTTTCAGGTTTCACCCACTGGAAGTTTTTCTTTTAAAACAGATAACTGCAGTCACTTTGTGATTTCCGGATCAGGTTCTTCCGATCAGTATGGGATTGAAATCGCAGGTGGTAACCTGGGTTTATCTTTGGATAATATGAGCACAAATTTTGAAGTTCATAATCTTGAGATTCACTCCTGTGGCTTTGCCGGGATTATGGCCAAAACAGATCCTAGGTGCGATGGATCAGCTAATAAGGGAACTTTTACCATGCAGGATATTAAATTTCACCATAATTACATTCATAATGTTGGTGGAGAGGGTTTTTATATAGGTAACTCCTTTTATTCAGGTTGGACAGGCAATAAAAGCTGTTCAGGTACGGAATTACACCCTCATGACATTCATGGTGTACGTTTGCATGATAACATTGTGAAACAAACAGGTTGGGATGGGATCCAGGTAGGATGTGCATCGGCTGATGCGGAGATCTATAATAACCTTATCGAGGATTATGGCATGGAAGGTGTTCCCGTACATAGTAATGGGATACAATTGGGCGAAGGTACAACCGGTAAATGCTATAATAACATTATCAAAAATGGAAAAGGGCATGGGATAATTTTATTAGGATTGGGAGGAAACGAAATCTATAATAACCTTATCATAAACCCAAATCGTGGTGTTTTTGCCGATAGCAGGGTAACCAATTCAGGAACAGATTTTGCGTTCTATAACAATACCATTGTGAATCCTACACAAGAAGGTTTCCTTATCTATAGCAACATTACTCAAAATAAATTCTATAATAACATCGTAACAGGAGCTGATGTGGCTATAAAATATGGCAATGGCGCTTCCGGTGATGAACGAAACAATTTCCATGGATCAGCTCAGGATGCAGGCTTTGTTTCTGCAACTGATTTCAGGCTTGCACCCGGATCAAAATGCATTGATCAGGGAATTACAGTTGACGTGTTTAATTTTGACCTTGATAAGAAAAGAAGGCCGGCAGGAGGTGCCTTTGATATCGGAGCGTACGAGTTTTAAAGCACTTTGGTAGTTTCATTTAAAAAAAGTCCATGTTCAGAGAGCATGGGCTTTTTTTAATTTTAGGCATAAGGAGTAAGGGCTTGGGTAGGATAGTGTTAAATTTTAAGTTTTGAGTGTTAAGTTGAGCAATTGTCACGGCATAATATAGGTTGACCTTTTTATTCAACTTTCAACTTTGAACGATTTTTAATATTGTCAAAGTTTAACTAAAGTTATAAAATC
>JBKBXU010000198.1:0-8594 GCA_046313675.1 Cytophagaceae bacterium | reverse complement strand
CATCCTGCTCTCTTGAAAATCGTAGGGTTTTTCTGTCGAGAATCTTGTTATTTTGCTTTAAGAATATTGTGGTTTCCTTACCTTCATAGCCAGTATTGTGGATCTCCGCTACTATAGGAAATTTGTTGCCCGCATAAGCAATTTTGTTATAGAAAACCTTTTTTAAATTAAGGTCTTTTTTTGCAATGGTGTCTCCCAATCCAATGGTATAAATGGGAACATGATGGTGGCTGTGAACAGGAGATATTCCCTGGTTAAAAATGCCATCGGATGCCATAATTATTGCGCTAATGTTCCTGTTTTCAAAATCGGAACGTATGTCTTTAAGAATCTTGCTCAGGTCGGTTGAAGCCGCTGTAAATTTAAAATCAGAGGAGGTGTTTTCCGCATTATCAAGAAAGTAAAATTCCGTTTTAATATTTTCCTTTTTAAGGTTTTCTGAAAGAATATTCAGGTTTTTTCTGAATTCGGCAAGGCTTAGGGAATCTGTTCCGTATTCGATGGATTGTGAATTGTCTATGGCAAATACCACAGTGGGGCTTTCAATATAATTTTTTATAAACCTTGCCAGAGGCCCCAGAAGTAAAAGGCATAAAGCGGTAATTAAAACAAAGCGAAAAGAAAAGAGCACTTTGTTTAGGGTGTTATTCCATGGGCCTTTTTTTTGGTATAGAAGAAATGCATATCCAAGACCGGCGAGGATACACAGGATTGCAAACCAGGGTGAATATTCTGTGATTAGTTGAAATTTCTCCATTTAGTGTTATCAACGAAAAAACACGTGCCGGATTTTATATCCGGCACACGAATGTTTTTATGTAAGCATTCCGCCGTCAACCTGTAGTACCTGTCCGGTAATATAAGCCGACATATCAGAAGCAAGGAATGCTGCACAATTTGCAACATCCTCTGCGCTTCCAGCCCTCTTTAAAGGGATAGCGTCTGTCCAACCTTTAACCACGTTCTGGTCTAGCTGTCCTGTCATTTCTGTCTCAATAAATCCGGGAGCTATGGCATTGCAACGGATGTTTCTTGATCCTAATTCCAATGCAACGGACTTAGTAAAACCGATTATGCCTGATTTTGAGGCAGCATAGTTGGCTTGTCCTGCATTTCCTCTTAGTCCAACAACGGAGGTAATGTTAATTATTGAGCCATATTTCTGTTTCATTAACTGACGAATGGCACTTTTGGTAAGGTTAAATACCGATTTAAGGTTTATGTTGATAACGGTATCCCACTGTTCTTCGCTCATGCGCATCAGTAAACCATCTCTGGTTACACCGGCATTATTTACTAACACATCCAGGGTTCCGAAGTCAGCAACTACGTTATTAACCAGCTCTTCAGCAGCCGTAAAATCAGCCGCATCAGAACGGTAGCCTTTTACTTTTACACCGAAAGCCTGTAGTTCTTTTTCAAGAGCTTGTCCTTTTTCTACACTTGATAAATAGGTAAAAGCAACATTGGCTCCTTCCTGTGCATATTTTATGGCAATGGCACGTCCTATTCCTTTAGAGGCGCCGGTTACAAGAACATTTTTTCCTTTTAATAAACTCATTTTCTTATTGTATAGATTGAAAAAGCCAAAAATATACGATGTGGACGAGTTTTAAAAGTAGGTTGGGGTTTTTATTCTGAAAATGGGGTAGGAGAATGGTTATTAAGTTATTTGGCTACTGGGTTATTAGTTATTAAATTAATAGGATAATAAGCTAATGGTTAATGAGTTAATGATAGTATTATGTGTTTAGTAGTTATAACCAGTAACTTATTAACTTAATAACAAGCAATATTGGTTATTGAGTTAATGGATGATAGTATATATGTTTAGTAACTAATAACTTAATGACTAACAACGAACAATCAACAACTAAACAATCTACATTGCCATTTTTCTTAAATAGGCTATATATCCATTAAGAACTTTATTTAGCCATAAAATTTTTGTTTTTAGTAAGTTGAGTTCTTGTTGAGAGATGTATTTTTCGTCATTAGCATCAATTAAATGATTTAAAGTTTCCATTAAACTTCCTCTTGCATGGAGGCAAAAACGTATATTCTCTTTGTAATGAAATCTACCAAACCCTCTGCGATATTAGCTCCTATAGATCGGGAACACCTTATTAACTGATTCCTTAATAAATATTTTTCTTCAGTTGGGAATTTTTCAATTACTTCCTTAATCTCCAGTTTCAATTCCCTTGATAGTTTCCAAACTTCAAGGTTTTCAAAAGATTCAAACTTCATAGCATATTTGTGTTGAACTTTTTGCTAAAATACTAAAGTTTCTCAATCTCCCAATAACTTAATAACCTAACAACTCAATCTCTTAATAACCCACTATCTTAATATCTCAATCTCCCAGTATCACAATAACCCATTCTCCATTCTCATAAAAAAGGGTTTTGATATAAGCACAAATAGCGTAAATTTGCCCTTTCAAAAAATAAATCATTTTTAATTATGTCTGCAAAATATGATTTGATCGTGATTGGTAGCGGCCCCGGAGGGTATGTTGCTGCCATCAGAGCCTCTCAACTGGGAATGAAAGTTGCTGTGGTAGAAAAAGCTGAATTGGGTGGTATCTGCCTTAACTGGGGATGTATACCGACAAAAGCATTGTTAAAAAGCGCTCAGGTATTTGAATATATTAAACACGCTTCGGATTTCGGAATCAATGTAAAAGATGCCAAAGCTGATTTTAATGCCGTGGTAAAAAGGAGCAGGGATGTGGCCGGAGGAATGAGCAAGGGTATTCAGTTTCTATTTAAGAAGAATAAAATTGACCATATTTCCGGATTTGGGAAAGTTCTTGGTAGCAAAAAAGTAGAAGTTACTTCTGCTGACGGGAAAAAAGAAATTTATAATGCCGATCATATAATTTTAGCAACAGGCGGAAGATCCAGAGAGCTTCCAAACGTGAAAATTGACGGCAAGAAAATTATTGGGTACAGACAAGCCATGGTTTTGGAGAAGCAACCATCCTCTATGGTGGTTATGGGTTCCGGTGCCATTGGAGTTGAATTTGCCTATTTCTACAATGCAATGGGTACGAAAGTAACCATCATCGAATACCTGCCCAACATTGTCCCGGTAGAAGACGAAGATGTTTCCAAGCAATTGGAGAAATCCTTTAAAAAGTCCGGTATCGATATTTTAACAGGATCATCTGTGGAATCAGTAGATACTTCAGGATCAAAATGCAAAGTGAAGGTTAAAACACCAAAAGGTGAGGAGACAATGGAATGCGATGTGGTATTGTCTGCGGTGGGTATTACCACTAACCTTGAAGGCATAGGCCTTGAAGAAGTAGGTATCGCTACCGACAAAGGGAAAGTACTTGTTGATGATTATTATAAAACAAATATCCCTGGTATTTATGCCATTGGTGATATTGTAAAAGGCGCGGCATTGGCACACGTAGCCTCTGCGGAAGGTATTATTTGTGTTGAAAAAATTGCCGGACAGAATCCTGAACCATTGGATTATGGAAACATACCAGGATGTACGTACAGCTTCCCGGAAATCGCTTCTGTAGGATTAACTGAAAAAGCAGCAAAAGAAAAAGGTATAGCAATTAAAGTTGGTAAATTTCCTTTTACTGCATCAGGTAAAGCAAGTGCTGCAGGCCATAAAGATGGGTTTGTAAAAGTAATATTTGACGCTAAGTATGGCGAATGGCTTGGTGCTCACATGATTGGAGCCAATGTAACGGAAATGATTGCAGAGGTAGTTGTGGCCAGAAAGCTTGAAACAACCGGCCATGAAATTATAAAATCTGTTCACCCGCATCCTACCATGTCTGAAGCTATTATGGAAGCTGCAGCTGCTGCCTACGATGAGGTAATACATATTTAAAAAATAATTTATGAAAGAAATTAGTGTACAGGAACTTAAGCAAATGAAAGACAATAATGAGGACTTTCAACTCATTGATGTTCGCGAACCACAGGAGTTTGATGCTGCTGACCTTGGCGGGGAATTAGTTCCATTGAATACCATTCCTCAAAATGCCGACAAAATATCAAAAGATAAAAAGGTCGTGGTACATTGTCGTAGTGGTAAAAGAAGTGAAAATGCCATTAGATTTCTGGAAACCAATTTCGGACATGAAAATCTATACAATCTAAAAGGTGGTATATTAGCCTGGAAGAATGAAATAGATGACAGTTTAGATGTTAATTAGATTAGATCAGAAAAAGAAAGGGTTGGCTAAAAAGCCAACCTTTCTTTTTACCTTATAAATTTTAGCCAATTCTTTTTGATTACTCTTGCAATTCCCTCAATCCAGGACCTTTTGTCCTGTGAATCCTTAATCTTAATAACTTTAGTTATCCCTTTTTTGCTAAGTTTTTTAATCCGGATAAATATTGCTTCATCCGCATATTTAGCTTTTATGGTCTCAGGGTTCACATTGTTTGGTAAAACAAAGGTTCTGGAAATTTCTTTTTTACCTGGATAACCTTTGTCCAAACCATTGGTTTTTCCTTTTAAATATAGAGTGTTCTCGCTAATGTACAAGCGTAAATCCTTTTTTAAAAACCCTTTTGTAGGGACACTTATCTTATAGTAACCGGGATAATCTTCCAGGTTAAAATCAAAAGATTCAAAGAAGTCATCCAACAAAACGTCATTGATGCTTCTTCCAAAAATAATATGATTATCAGGTGTCATAACCGTCCTCCTTCTTTTTATACTGATAATACGTAAATGCTTTAAAAAAGATAATAGGCATCGGTAAAACTGATGCCTATTGTTATAACGCTAATTTATATGAATGGTTTTTCCCGGCTTTTCTTTTTCTTTATTTTTCATGGGAAGCCTGATCTGCAAAATTCCATTTTCATATGCGGCTTCTATATTATCTGAGTCCAAGGTGTCGGGCAAATGGAAAGACCGTTGGAAGGAGCTGTAGCTGAATTCCCGACGGCTGTATTTGCCCGTTTCAGGTTCTTTTGCATCCTCTTTTTTTCCGGAAATTATCAATACGTTATTATCAATTTTAATGCTGATAGCATTTTTTGTAAATCCGGGAAGCGCCATTTCAAGTTTATAATCCCTTTCATTACGCATTATGTTGACAGCAGGAACCGTACCGGAATAATTACCAAGGTAGTCAGAAACATCACTACCAAAAAATGAGTCAAGGAGCCTTGAAAAATCAGCCCCTCCATTGTTGTTGTTCCATTTAATAAGCGACATAGTAACCTCCTTTTTTTAGTTTACAATGATGTAAGATCAAGATATATGCCAGTAGAAATTTTTAGGGTGTTTAATAAAAAAAAGTGTAAAAATGACAGTTTTTGTGACATTTTTACACTTTTTTTTGAGATAATGTAAGTTTTGTTATCGTATCATCAAATTATCCCATCATCGTTATCTATATCCTGAACCTTAAAAAACCAAAAGCGAAGGACAAAGCTGGATTATTGTCTTTAAAGAAGGAGATAAAATCTCTTGAAGCAAATCCCATTTCATAGGTTCCATTTTCACCGGCAATCAGGGTTACTCCTATGGGAACCAGAAGCCTTTTGCCAAAATTTCCACCATAACTCAAGCCACTGGAAAGTCTGAGGAATTTTAAGGGCTTAACATCACCTCCCAAAGAATATATGGCTCGATCAAAGTTTCCGGGAGCATTATTGCCAGGCACTACTATGTCAAACCCAATCTCTGCTCTGTCATCTTCCAGGGCCTGGCTGGCGCCAAACCTCCAGACGGTAGGAAGCTTGTACGTTAGTTTCTGCTTTCCTTCATAATTGATCGGGTCATACATCCCTTCAAATTCTGACAACTCTTCTATAAATGCATATCCGTCAGCTCCCGGGCTGGCAAAATCAGTTAATTGGAAATCGTTGATGGAGTAGGCATTGGCATTATAGGTAATGGAGCCAATGTTGGTTACGGCAAAACCAACTTTTGTTCTGTCTTTATAAATAAAGTTTACCCCAAAATCTAAACCAAAACCGGTTCCTGCCGGAGTTAGGATATTGCCATCGCTACGTGCTGAGGGACCACCAAAATCTTCCCCATAAGGGTTAATAGCCGGGGTAAATGCTGCCGAAGCACGGAAGCCATTTTCCGCGCTGACGTCCATGATGCCAAAGCCCTGAAGGTATTTTAATCCGACACCTCCGCTGATGGACACCAGGTCATTGTAATAGACTTCTTTGCCATAGCTTAGGTTATATTCCCTGTACCAATGAAAAGACACCCTGGAGCCTTCAAATATTTCAGAAAAATTGGTAGGGGTATTGGCTATACCATATTGGACCTGATTCCTGTACTGCTCATAATTCTCAGGGGTATTAGGAAAAGATCTCCCATCATGCAAAACTAATCTATCAAAATTTTGAGATCCAAAACCCAGAAAAAGTAATTCGGTGAATTTTTCACTAAATGTGCTGAACAAGCTTACCTGATCTCTCATGCTGAAGGCAAACCCACCCACATTTTCTGTTTGAACTGCTATGCCCAGGGGCATCATGTTCAAATTGAATGCAAAGGGGCTATTGGTGAAATTTCTAGCAGCTTCCAATTTTTGTTCATAGGTAAACCGTTCGTCATCACCGGTTATTCTGTTCAGATCCGTACGGTTGATTATACCTGAATAGAGGGAAACTCCTCCTTCAAGAAGGCCAAAGGTAACGGTTTTGTTCTCATATTTTTTTCTGCCCAGGTTGGCTGGGTTAATACCGATGGCATGATAGTCATTGACAAAGGTGGTGGCAACGCCACGGCCAGCCGTAGAAAACAGGTTTACTTCATGCTGTGCAAAGGCTTCGGATATTGAAAAAAGCAGGAAAGTAACGAACAGTAATTTTTTTGCCATATCTTTAAACATTAAGTTTAGCACCAAGTTAAGAATAGTTTTTTTTACTTTAAAGCATTTTATTACGAAAGCGAAGGTAGTAAAGTTTTTATACCCTTTTGGACATGGCCTTTGCAAATATTCTCAGGATCCCAAAAGAAGAAATAAGGAGAAGGGCAATTAAGGCAATTCGGGTAATTAGATCCTGTGGAGAAGGATCGCTGAGTTTTACAAGTGAAGCAAATTGATGTCCGATATAAATGGAAATTACTGTTCTGGGCAGCATTCCTAGCAGGCTGCCGAGTAAAAATTTTTGTAATCGTGTGTTGATTACAGCCAGAAATACATTCATGATTGCAAATGGAAAAACAGGGGAGAGGCGGGCAAAGAACACCATCCAGAATTCACGTTGGCGAATATTGACTACAAAATTTTCTACGCCTTTTATTTTCTGCAAGCTGTTCAAAAACTTCCCTTTGTCTATCCATTCTGCGGCATAAAAACCTATTAGAGCGGCTACCATATATGAAATTACCAGGAAGGGCAGAGAGAAAAAACCCAGAAAATATCCACAGAACAGTGCAATAAAGGTGGTAGGAGTGAAGGCAAAAGCCATGGTAAGGCTGGATAAGGCAAAAAAGAAAGCCCATTCGCTAACCCCAAACCCGCTGATGGTGTCTTCGTGCTGTATGGCCTGGTAGATGATGGTGGATGAAACCGTAAGAGGAATAAGCACCATTGAGAAAAAATAGGCAAAGGAAGCAAGATTTGTACGAAGGAATTTAAACCAATGCATTAAAAAGAGGTATTTAAAGAAGCTCTAAGTCTTGCAATGTTATGCATCATTATTGAAAAAATATAACTTGCAACAAAAAATAAATACAGACCATATGAAATTCGGAACTAAAGCGATACATGCCGGCGTGAAACCGGATCCGGAAACGGGGGCTATTATGACCCCGATTTATCAGACTTCTACCTATGTGCAATCTTCGCCTGGAAATCATAAAGGGTATGAATACTCAAGAACGCATAATCCTACCAGAACAGCACTTCAAGACAGCCTGGCGGCACTTGAGAACGGGAAGTTCGGTTTATGCTTTGCTTCGGGAATGGCGGCCATCGATACAATAATAAAAATTTTAAAGCCGGGAGACGAGGTAATTTCCACCAACGATCTGTATGGCGGCACTTACAGGATATTTACGAAAATTTTTGAGGCTTATGGGATAAAATTTCATTTTGTTTCCATGGATAAAGCTGAAAATGTAAAGCAGTTCATCAACGGTAACACAAAGCTTATATGGATTGAAACTCCAACCAATCCTTTACTTAATATTATTGATATTAAAGCTATATCTGCTATAGCAAAAGAAAAGAATGTTTTGGTAGCAGTGGACAATACCTTTGCAACACCCTATCTACAGAGGCCTTTGGATTTAGGCGCTGACATAGTTATGCACTCCGTTACAAAATACCTTGCAGGACATTCCGATGTGGTTATGGGTGCCATTGTGGTAAATGATAAAGCCTTGGCAGATAAATTGGCTTTTATTCAGAATTCCTGTGGGGCAGTGCCCGGGCCACAAGATTGTTTTCTTGTGCTGAGAGGTATAAAAACATTGCACCTGAGAATGCAGCGGCATTGTGAAAATGGTAAAGCGATAGCTGAGTTTTTGCTTGCGCATACAAAAGTAGACAAAGTGTATTATCCCGGATTAAAGGATCATAAAAACCATTCTATTGCTGCTTCACAAATGGATGATTTTGGAGGAATGTT
>JBKBXU010000197.1:0-8608 GCA_046313675.1 Cytophagaceae bacterium | reverse complement strand
TTATCATTTACTTAAAAATACACTTATTATATTTGTTCATTATTTTTTTACAAAAATTTAAAATAAAATATGGCAAATAAAGAAAACAACATCGCTGGGATAAGAAACGACTACAAAAAGGAAGAATTATCTGAAAGTCAAACAAATAAGAATCCATTATTACAGTTCGACCATTGGCTAAATGAAGCCTTAGACGCAAATGTGGCAGAAGCTACAGCAATGATATTTTCAACAGTCTCCAGTGATAACAGGCCATCATCAAGAGTTTTGTTACTTAAAGGTATCAACGATAACGGTCTTGTGTTTTTCACCAACTATCAAAGTCGCAAAGGACAGGAGCTTAACAATAACAATGCTGGAAGCATTACTTTCTTCTGGCCTGAATTAGAACGGCAGGTTCGAATAGAAGGATTTGTTGAAAAAATTAATGTAGAGGAATCGGAAGAATATTTCTACTCACGTCCTTTTGATAGTCGTATAGGAGCGTATATATCACCACAAAGTAAAGAGATTTCTAAAGAAGAGTTGGAGAAAAGATATAGAGAGGCAAAAGAAAAGTTTACTGAAGATTCTTTAAAAAAACCTGAACATTGGGGAGGTTATTGTCTTGTACCTGACTACTACGAATTCTGGCAAGGACGCCCGGGAAGGTTGCATGACAGAATTTGCTATATAAAGGATAAAGACGAATGGGCTAAAAAAAGACTCGCACCTTAAAGGTTGTCGGTCTTATGAATCTGCCGAATAAAGTGAAGTTTTAATTCCTATTATAAAAGATCAAAGAGGTTTTTAACACCTATGGATTTCCTGGAGGTAAAACCTTCCCCGTATTTAGCTCCAATATAGTGTCCATATTCCATGGCCCTGGCTTCTACCACTTCCAAGAAGTTTCTAGAGGAAATGTATGTATCAGGTTCATCGCTGTCCGGATTATAAAACTGGCTTTTAAAAGCTTTAATGGCTTCTAGTTTTTGTTCCCAGAAATCCGAGACATCGACAATCAGATCCGGTGTCAGGTGTTTATCTTGTATATAATGTAAAAGTTGCTTAGGTCGCCATGCCTCCTGCTTTACGCCGTTGCATTCAGTAGATATTTTGGCAAGCCCGGAAAGAAAACATGCCCTGTAAGCGAGTTCCGCTCCTTTACCATGATCCGGATGACGGTCTTCCATGGCATTGGCCAATACGATCTCCGGCTGATAGGTTCTTATAACTTTGATCAAAGAATTAATCGTCTCCTCGTTTACCTCAAAATAACCATCCCTGAGATTTAGATTTTCACGAACGGCAAGTCCAAGGATTTTTGAAGCCTCCGAAGCTTCCTGCAACCTAAGATCAGCATTTCCCCTGGTTCCAAGCTCTCCTCTGGTAAAATCAACAATACCTACCTTCTTACCTTTTGCTATATGAGAAAAAATAGTGCCGCTGCATCCCAGTTCTGCATCGTCAGGATGAGCCGCCATGACTAAAATATCCAGTTTCATACCGTTAAATTACCTAATTCTGAGTCTTTGACCTACTCTTAATGTACTTTTCGTTGAAATACCGTTCAGTTTACAAATGGTACTTATCGATACACGATACTTTTTACTAATTCCCGACAAGGTATCCCCCGGGCGAACTTTGTGGTGAACGACCTGTCTGGCAAGTTTTAAATATTCGAACTGTTGGGGTTTTAATTCAAAGGTACGATCATAGAGTCTATGATTATCAAAATCAAACACATCTTCTGGATTAATGGCATTTCCTTCATAACGAACCTCAAAGTGTAGGTGTGGACCTGTACTTCGTCCTGTACTTCCACCCAACCCTATTATATCCCCTGCTCTGACATAATCTCCAACCTTAACATTTGATTTTGACAAATGTCCGTACAAGGTTTCCATTCCGTTGTAATGCCTGATAAGCACATAGTTACCATAACCTCCGGCATCATACCTGTTGATCCGAACAATACCATCAAAACTAGCCAATACAGGATCACCAGTCGTAAGTTTTAAGTCTATTCCATAATGCCACCGGGAATGTCTTATTCCGAATTCCGAGGTTTTAGGACAATTGACCAAAGGCATTGACCAATGAAGCCCATTAAGGGTATCGTATAAGGACATGCGTAAAGTATCCGAAAACTTGGCTCCATCAATTTTATACGGGTTAACAGACCTGGAATCCCAGATAGCAAAATATTCTGCTATAGTAACCCAAATACTATCCACACTTAACTGTTCGGATATTTCAACAAGGCTCAACTCCCCTTCATCATCCTCTTCTGAAAAATCGCTGCCTTCATTTACAATAGACAATTCTTTCTCAGGTCGGAAATAAACTGGAACTTCATCATCCACATGCGGTGGCAGATCGTCATCTTCAAAAAGAATTTCATCCGGATCCGGAGAAAGATACTCGATGGAAGGTGCTTTTATCTGAAAAAAGTCTTTATATTTTTTAGGATCGTCCTGGGCAAAAGCATTCGAAATGCTTAACCCCAAAACGATTATAAGAAGAATGAATTTCGATTTCATTAAGTGAATTAAGCTGATTCTTTTTCTGCAAGATACCTCTCAGCATCAAGAGCAGCCATACAACCAGTCCCTGCAGCAGTAATGGCCTGACGATAAACATTGTCCTGCGCATCCCCACAAGCAAAGACTCCCGGTACATTTGTCCTGCTAGAACCAGGAACGGTTTTCAGGTAGCCATTATTATCCATATCAAGCCATCCTTTAAAAATATCTGTATTAGGTTGATGTCCGATGGCAACAAAAAATGCTTTAACCGAAATTTCTTTAACCTCTCCAGTAGAATTATCTTTTATTCTTACTCCTTCTACTTCCTCTTTCCCAAGAATTTCTTCAGTATGACTGTTCCATAGAATCTCAATATTAGGCAAGCCTAAGACTCTTTTCTGCATGATTTGCGAGGCACGCATTTCATCTCTTCGAACAACCATATAAACCTTCTTACATAATTTGGCAAGATAGCTTGCTTCTTCGCAGGCTGTATCCCCTCCACCAACGACCATAACATCCATACCCCTAAAGAAAAAACCGTCACAAACAGCACAGGCGGAAACGCCGTATCCGTTCAATCTTGCTTCAGATTCCAAACCCAGCCATTTTGCAGAAGCTCCTGTAGCTATGATTACTGTATCGGCATGTATAAGGAGTGAATCGTCTATAATTACTTTATGCACATCACCACTGAAATCCACTTTTGTTGCTAATCCATAACGAATATCAGTTCCAAACCTGGAGGCTTGCTTCTGAAAGTCTTCCATCATTTTAGGCCCCATAACTCCTTCCGAATAACCTGGATAATTTTCAACATCGTTGGTAATCATCAATTGTCCTCCCGGTTGACCACCTTGGTACATCACCGGATTCAGGCCGGCTCTGGCGGCATATATTGCGGCAGTATATCCTGCAGGTCCTGATCCTATAATCAGACAGCTAACTTTTTCTTCAGCCATAGTAGTAAAATAAGTAAATTTAAAAAGCGAAATTAGTTAAGTTTCATAAACATTCAAAAATAAAAAGCCCCGCATTTGCGGGGCTTAAACTAAAATTTGTAAAATATTATTCTTATCCTAAATAAGGCTTTAATGCCTTGCTCCTGGAAGTATGTCTAAGTCTTCTGATCGCTTTTTCTTTTATCTGTCTAACACGCTCTCTTGTAAGGTTAAACTTCTCACCAATTTCTTCAAGAGTCATTGAGTGCTCACCATTAAGACCAAAATACAATGTAATCACATCAGCTTCCCTTTGAGTAAGGGTAGATAAGGCTCTTTGCACTTCTTTTCTTAAAGAGTCATTCATCAACTCTGAATCAGGAGTAACTTCACTATCATTCTCAAGTACATCAAGAAGGCTGTTTTCTTCCCCTTGTACAAAAGGTGCATCCATAGAAACATGACGGCCTGAAATTTTAAGAGTATCTACAACCTCAGAAGTAGAAACATCCAGAACTTCAGCCAATTCATCCGGAGATGGCTCTCTTTCAAATTTTTGTTCAAGTTCAGAAAACGTCTTAGATATTTTATTCAATGATCCTACCCTGTTCAACGGTAATCTTACAATACGTGATTGTTCCGCCAAAGCCTGTAATATGGATTGTCTGATCCACCATACAGCATAAGAAATAAACTTAAACCCTCTTGTTTCATCAAATCTCTGTGCAGCTTTGATAAGCCCAAGGTTACCTTCGTTAATTAAATCACCCAAAGACAATCCCTGGTTTTGATACTGTTTTGCGACAGAAACGACAAATCTTAAGTTAGCTTTTGTAAGTTTTTCTAAAGCAAGCTGGTCTCCCTCTCGTATTCTCTTGGCTAGCTCTACTTCTTCATCAGGTGTCAACAAGTCAACTTTACCTATTTCCTGAAGATATTTGTCAAGAGATTGGCTTTCGCGGTTGGTAATCTGCTTACTTATCTTAAGCTGTCTCATTTAAGGTTAATTTTTGGGTTATGTATATTTGGCTCAAACGTAAAAGCAACATTCAAAGTTCTGCTTTTTTATTTAAACAAAGAAATATCCAACCTATTCGTTGGATACTTCCTTCTTCTCAGGCTTTGGAAGTAAGGCTTTTCTTGATAAACGAAACTTTCCTGTTTTCTTGTCTATTTCAATAAGTTTTACTTTTACTTCTTCACCAACTTCCAAAACACCTTCCATTGTTTCAAGTCTATCCCATTTAATCTCAGAGATATGCAATAGACCATCTTTACCCGGCATAAATTCAACAAAAGCACCAAAAGGCATAATGGACTTCACTTTACCTTCATATGTTTCTCCAACCTCAGGCATTGCGACAATTCCTTTAACCCAATTAACGGCTTTGTCCATTACCTCTTTATCTTTAGCAAATATATTTACTAAACCTGCTTCTTCAATTTCTTCAATAATAACAGTAGCTCCGGTAACCTTTTGAATCTCCTGTACAACTTTACCACCCGGACCAATCACTGCGCCAATCATATCTTTAGGAATTCTGATAGCATATGAACGTGGTGTATGCGGCTTATAATCTTCTCTTGATTTAGAAATGGTTTTGGTCATTTCATTCAAAATATGAAGTCTGCCTTCTTTTGCCTGATGAAGTGCTTGTTTTAGCACTTCATATGAAAGTCCTTCAACTTTCATATCCATCTGACAAGCAGTGATACCTTTACTGGTTCCGGTAACTTTAAAGTCCATGTCACCCAAATGATCTTCGTCACCAAGAATATCAGACAAAACGGCAAATTTACCTGACTTACCATCAGAAATTAATCCCATAGCAATTCCAGATACAGGTGCTTTAATCTTTACTCCGGCATCCATCAATGCCATTGTACCGGCACAAACTGTAGCCATGGAAGATGATCCGTTTGATTCCAGGATATCAGATACAACACGTATTGTATACGGATTCTCTTCAACAGATGGTAGAACTTTTTTAAGTGCTCTGTATGCAAGGTTACCATGTCCTACTTCCCTTCTTCCAGGCCCTCTGTTTATTTTAACCTCACCGGTAGAGAATCCAGGGAAGTTGTAATGAAGCATAAATTTGTTGTAACCGCTAAGCATGGCACTGTCAATCATTTGCTCATCAAGCTTGGTACCCAGGGTAACTGTAGTCAGAGACTGTGTTTCACCTCTTGTAAATACAGCAGATCCATGAGCAGAAGGCAAATAATCCACTTCTGTCCAAATAGGCCTTATCTCATCAAGTTTTCTCCCATCAAGTCTGAGTCTTTCATTAAGAACCATGTCCCTGACAGCGTCTTTTTCAATATCATGATAATATTTGGAAATAAGATTTAAGTCTTCGGTGTGGTCTTCAGGAAGTGAGTTGATGTACTCTTCTTTAATAGATTTAAATGATTCGCTCCTGGCATTTTTATTCGCCAACCTTTGAGCAGCTGCAGCATAAACCTTATCGTAGAGTAGTTTATATAATTTCTCCTTTAGTTCAGGATCTTTATTTTCGTGAGAATATTCTCTCTTTTGAACTTTACCAGTTTCTTTTTCAAGCTCTTTTAATACCAGACACTGCTCTTTAATAGCTTCATGGCCTATTTTTAAAGCTTCCAACATGTCTTCTTCCTGAACTTCACGCATTTCACCTTCAACCATCAGGATGTTTTCATAGGAAGCAGCGACCATCAGGTCAATTTCTGCAGTTTCTATCTGTGCCGGTGTAGGATTTACAATCCATTCGCCTTCAGATCTTATTACACGAGCCTCGGAAACCGGACCGTTAAAAGGAATATCAGATACAGCAAGTGCAGCAGAAGCAGCAAGTGCCGCAAGTGCATCAGGCGGTACATTTTTATCTGCCGAAATAAGCATAATATTTACCTGAGTATCAGAATGATAGTCATCAGGAAACAAAGGCCTCATCGCCCGGTCTACCAAACGTGAAATTAAAATTTCATGATCGCTTAAGCGTCCTTCTCTTTTCAAAAAGCCCCCTGGAATACGTCCGGCGGCTGCAAATTTCTCTTGATAATCAACGGAAAGAGGCATAAAGTCAACGCCTTCTCTGGCATCTTTAGCAGAAACTACCGTAGCCAATAGCATGGTATCGCCCATTCTTACAACAGCGGAACCATCAGCTTGCTTAGCCAATTTACCTGTCTCTATCGAGATCTCTCTGCCATCTTTAAGTTGAATTGTTTTTTTTATAATTTGTGGAATCATCTAATAAAAGAATTTTTGAGTAAATAAAAATTCGCAATAAAGCTATACTCTATTTTAGTGCAGGATAAGAATAAAGCAGGGAATCCATACGGACTCCCTGCTTTTTTGAAAGCTAATTACTTTCTAATGTTAAGTTCAGCTATAATAGCTCTGTACCTTTCAATATCTCTTTTGTAAAGGTAGTCAAGTAATCTTCTTCTTTTACCAACCAGCTTAAGAAGTCCTAATCTGGTAGAATAATCTTTTTTATTCCCCTGTAAATGACCTGTAAGATGATTAATCCTGTGGGTAAATAGCCCAATTTGAGCTTCTGGCGTACCAGTATCTTTCTCACTTTTAGCTTTGCCGTGTGCTTTAAAAATTTCCTTCTTTTTGTCGCTTGTTAGATACATCGCTTATAACTTAATATTTTCCTTATAATTTTTCAAGCTGCAAACTTAATCAGAATATAGCTTTAAACCAAATTTTTATATAAAATAAAACTAACAACTTTTAAAACCAATTATTGTTTGAAATAATTCAGGTTGCCTGTACTTTTTTCGATCTGAAAATATTTCTGAAAAACTTAAAAAACGGTGTATAAAAGTCTGTTTCAAATAACCGGGAATCGTTTTTTGCCTGCCGTAGAAAAAACAATCCTATGGGTAAATAAATTAAATTTGCCGTCCACATTCCATAGGGAAGCAACACAATTCCTTCTTTACAGTATCTTTCTGCAATTAAAGAAATTACATAAAAGAATATAAAGAAAACTATAGACAATAATACCGGCACACCCAAGCCTCCTTTCTTTATAATAGCACCCAAAGGAGCTCCTATTAAAAACATAATCAAGCAAGCAAATGCTTGTGTGTACTTATGCATTTTCTCGATGTGATACGTATTCTTTTCCCGTTCAAGATGCCTCAGACGTTCCACATGACTGGAGGTAAAACTACGAATACTTCGTGCCTGGTTAACCGCCTTGCTCAATACCACAGGAGCTCCCACCCTGTTTTTTAAACTATCCAATGGAAATCCTGCAAGGATGTTTCCCTGATATATAGTGTCTGCCACCTGACTGCGCTTATTCCCTAAGGTATCCTGTAGGGAATGATAAATATAAAAGGGCTGTACGTATTGAGGAAGACTGCTTTGTACTGTCTGGTGTTCTGTTTTCAAAGAATCCATGACATAATTAAGCTCTCCGATGTTCTTCATCATACGATTGGAAGTAAACAATTCCTGAGGAGTACGATTAAGACTGAAAGATGCCAGGCTAAATATAAGCCGACTTTTCTCGAAGTCATTAATAATAAACTGGTCTGCATCGCTACGGGTGTTGTCGTAATATTCTGTATAACTCTTCCCGCTATATAAATCGAAACTTAGATACTGATCATGATTAAAGGTATACATACTGCCTGAGTCAGCAATAATAACTTCCGTATTACCCCTTCCACTGGAATGATCATAGATAATAATGCCTTGCAATGATTTTCCGTCAGGATGTTTTTTGGCAATTTTGATACTATAGCCTGGTATTCCCTGATAGAACGCACCTTCTTTAAAGTCCAATGCAGGCTTCTTTTGTCGTATATCATAAAGTAGGCTAAAGGCTTTAAGGTTAGCTTTGGGGACAATGTAATTATTGAAAAGAAAACCGGTACACGCCAGGACAATCACAATGGAAAAAATTGGTACAAGCGTGCGGAGAAGAGAAACACCCGAACCTTTTATCGCTGTTAATTCATTATGTTCTCCTAAATTTCCAAAAGTCATCAGAGAAGACAATAAAATAGCAAGCGGCAAGGCCATAGGAACCATATTCAGACTGAAATACAATATCAATTCAGCATAAACTGAAAAGCCCAGCCCTTTCCCCATAAAATCATCCATGTATTTTAGCAGGAATTGCGTGAGCAGGATAAAAACCACCACAAGAA
>JBKBXU010000196.1:0-8617 GCA_046313675.1 Cytophagaceae bacterium | reverse complement strand
GTTTAAGCGTACTTCTTCACTTTTTTCTGTCTTTTTTTGAATGTATTCAATCAGAGGTTGCAAAATGGTTTTCCTCTCCATTGGAATGGAAAGCACATCCAGGGTTTGAATGGTGCTTTCTATTTTCGAAAAAATATGCTTTTTCATTTTAGGGTTTATAATTTAAGTAATGTTTTTGCAATAATTTAAGCATGCGTATTCTGATAATCTAAAAGTGCCGGCAGTAGATTCTCCTCCGGAAGAAAAGGAACTCCGAAGACTTTATGCGTATGCTTTGTTGCTATTTCCTGAATTATACTTAATTCGGCAGAAGCTCTTTCTTTTAACAGCGGATCACTGATGTGTTCCTGCATGGAGAGGCTTTGATTGATAAGCCAGGCATAAGGAGTGATTCCTGCACGTTTCAGGTCATCCTGCAAGTCGGCAGCTTCCCGCATAGGCGTGGTTTCCGGTAATGAAACCAAGATTATTTTTGAAAGCGAAGCGTCCTGCAGGTGCATATAAGGCGTTTTAATTTTGGAAGTATCCATTCCTGTATTTCGCATTATTTCCCTATGGTAGCTACCTGCGGTATCCAATAGCAAAAGGGTATGGCCGGTTGGAGCGGTATCTATTACAACAAATTTCCGTTTTGCTTGTTGTATGGCTTTGGAAAATGCGTGAAATACAGCAACTTCTTCTGTGCATGGAGATTTCAGGTCTTCAAGCAACAATTTTTTGCCTTCCTCATCCATGTTTTTCCCCTTTTGTTGTAATATTTTTTCTGTATAGCGCAGGGTTTCCAGTTTTGGGTCTATGCGGTCAATGGTCAAAGGTTCAGGCAATTCTCCCAACTGGTTTATAAAATCCTGCACATGAGCAGCCGGATCAGTGGTGGTTAAATCTACCTCGTAGCCTTTTTTGGCAATCATCACAGCTATGGCGGAAGCAGCAAGGGTTTTTCCCACGCCACCTTTACCCATGGTCATGATCAGGCCATGATTATTGGCACTTATAAGTTCTTCTACCAAAGCATGCAGGCCATCAATGTCAGACTGCCATTCCGTTGATGTCTTTTGTGAGCCCGCAACGATTTGTTTTTGTAGGCTTACATCCAACAATGACCGTAGTTTTTCTATCCCAAGTACATTGTAGGGAAGCAATGGAAAGGTATGTAAAGGAAGATTTTGAAGGTTTTCGGGTATCTTCTTTAGTTGTGCCTGTGTCAGAGACTCCATTTTTAGTGCAAATTCATCACCTGAATCAGTGGCTTTGAATATGCCATTGACAAAAAGCACCTGTTGCTGCAGACCCAAGTCCATAAGCTCTGCCCTCGTTCTGGAAGCTTCTTTAAGCGATGACTTATCGGCTCTTGCCACCAGATAAAAAGTGGTTTTTGCGCCGTCTCTTAACGTATTTACTACTTTATTGTAGCGCTCCTGACTGCTTTTTAGGGCCGATGTTGGCCCCAGACAAGAAGCCCCATCGGGGTTTTCTTCGGAAAACGAAGCCCAGGCTGCCGGCAATTCCAGTAAGCGTAGTGTATGACCGGTAGGAGCGGTGTCAAAAACAATGACATCGAATGCTTCTCCTTCGTATTCACCCGATATAAAACGGGAAAATTCATCAAATGAAGCAATCTCAGTAGTACAGGCACCAGATAGTTCTTCGTTCATCCGCTTAATTTCGGCCTCCGGAAGCAAACCTTGCAAGGGTTCTGTTACCCGCCTGCGGTATTCCCCTGCAGAGACTTCTGGATTGATATTGATAGCAAAGAGATTTTCAGTACCCTTAACTGGTGTTATTTTTTCATGCACCGGACTGTCCAGTACATCTGACAGGTTTGAAGCCGGATCGGTGCTTACAATAAGCACTTTTTTTCCCTCGAAGGCCATTTTTACAGCATGGGCACAAGAAAGCGAGGTTTTTCCTACACCACCTTTGCCAGTAAAAAACATATAAGGTGTCATTGCATTGGTCATATCGTTAATATTTTTACGATTTATTTTTTTCATTTAAATCAAACTGATCATCCGGACAACAACTGACTTGACATTCTTTTATAGTTTTAAAAAAAGCATCAAATTTCTGGAGGTAATCTTCTATGGACGAACAGCATAGGCAATAATTAACTTTTAAGCCATCAACGGTTCCTTGTATCAGGCCTAAGTCTTTAAGTTCATTCAGGTGTTGCGATACAGTGCTGCGACTTAGGGGCAAATAGTTTGATATATCACCCGAAATACACGTTTTTGTTTCTGCCAGATATTTCAGGATTGCAAGCCTTGCCGGATGGGAAATAGCTTTGGCAAAGCGTGAAATTTCTTGAAGTTCGTTACTAAAAGCATCTGATTTTATCATAGCTGAATTTTTTTGTTTCGTATAACGCAAACATACGACATAACTTAATGATCTAAAAGGCCATTTTATATTTCCTTAAAAATGAATTCGTACTTTAATAGGAAGTTCTATCGCATCATAGAGGTTAAGTAATAATCACATAGTTAGGGAGGCTCACACAAAAAGCTCAATCTTGAAATTGTAGATGAAAACATAATTATATTCGATAAAACGCAAAATATATTACATAAACGAAACTAGTCTATAGTATTTCCGTTAACCCCTATCAGAATCTAAGCTAATTAAGTATGGCGATTAAATGGTTGGCTAAAGGAATACTTTATAAAGTACAGAAGGCCAAATACGGGGTAACATTAATTAGTCTACCGGAGAAACCGGCCTTCGTTCATTCATGTATTTTACACTTCTAAAAATAAACTAACTATGAGAAAAATTATTACCCTGATAATTTGTGCTTTAGCAACTTTTCCTGTTTGGTCGCAAGACTGGGCTTCACAAACAACAGGAACCACCACGACACTTCGCGGATTATCCTTTGTAAGCTCTACTACTGGATGGGCTGCGGGAAACAGCGGTGTAATCCTTAAGACTACGAATGGGGGAGATACATGGAGCACCCTTAATTCTCCTGTCACAGCAACCTTTCGGGATATTTTCTTTATTGATGAAAATACCGGATTTATTGGCAACCAAAGCAATGGATTTAACCCCGGTGCAAGCAACACCCTTCGGAAGACTACAGATGGAGGTAATTCCTGGACAACAATTCCTGATTTTACTACTGCTGCCAGTAGTGTTTGGGGCATACATTTTCTTGATGCGAATACCGGTTTTGTGGCGGGTGGAACCACAGGGAGTGGTTATATCAGAAAGACCTCCAATGGGGGAGCTACCTGGACTAATGTTTTAATCTCACTAAGTGATTACATTACAGATGTTTTTTTTGTAGATGCTAACAATGGTTGGGCTACACAAGCGGTTATGAGTAGTACAGATGACTTCGTAATTTATAAAACCACCAACGGGGGATTAAACTGGACTAAGGTAACTATAAGTGCAGCATCAGGAAGAACATTCAATTCACTGTTTTTTATTGATGCGAACACGGGTTGGGGAGCGGGAGGAGATGGTTCCGGTAGCGGGTTCATTTATAAAACCACCGATGGAGGTTCTACCTGGACTCAAAATACCAGTTTAGGTACTGTGATGGGACAATTCCATGATATTGCTTTTGTAGATGCCAATACTGGCTGGGCTGTAGGGCAAAATGATGTAATTTACCACTCTGTTAATGGAGGAACGACATGGACTGCACAAAACACTGGTACCAGTTTTGTTTCTTTTCTAAAAATCAAGCCCATTAATTCCGGTTTGGTTTATACAGCTGGAGGCACAGGAAGAATAATGAAATACTTTGTTGCTCCTCCTGCACCAGCCATCACCAATCACCCTGATAATAAAACAGTTTGTGCAGGAGGTAATACACAATTCAGTATTACAGCAACCGATGCAACTGGTTACCAGTGGCAGGTAAATCAGGGGGTAGGATTTAGCAATATTTCCAATGGTGAAATATACTCAGGTGCTACCACTGCATCACTCACAATTACCGGGGCAACTGCCGTTGTGAATGGTTATATGTACAGATGTGTCGCTACAGGAGCTACCTCACCTGCTGCCACCTCAAATTCTGCCACCCTTACCGTTTCAACAATAAGCACTTCCGCAAGTCAGACCAATATCGCATGTAATGGCGGATCGAACGGTTCTGCAACCGTATCAGCTACCGGTGGTACAGGATCTTACAGCTATTCATGGTCTCCTTCAGGAGGTACAGCAGCAACTGCGACAGGCTTAAATGCAGGAACCTATACTGTTACAGTGACCGATGCCAACGGATGTACCGCTACCAGAGACTTTACAATAACACAGCCTGCGGCGATAAGCACTACAGCAAGTCAGACCAATATCTCATGCAATGGCGGATCGAACGGTTCTGCAACCGTATCAGCTACCGGTGGCACAGGAGCTTACAGCTATTCATGGTCTCCTTCAGGAGGTACAGCAGCAACAGCGACAGGCTTAAATGCAGGAACCTATACTGTTACAGTGACCGATGCTAATGGATGTACCGCTACCAGAGACTATATATTGACTCAGCCTGCAGCAATAACCACTTCAGCAAGTCAGACAAATGTAACATGTAATGGTGAATCAGATGGATCAGCTAGCGTATTTGTTATTGGTGGCACAGGAGCTTACAGCTATGTATGGTCTCCTTCAGGAGGTACTGATGCAACTGCTATTGGCCTGATTTCCGGGAATTATGAAGTCAAAATAACGGATGATAATGGATGTGAAGTTGATGCCAGTTTTACCATTGAAGAACCTACAAAAATTTCAAGCACAATTTCATCCACCTATGAAACTTGTAATCCGGGTAATGATGGCACTGCAAGTGTAATTGCAAGTGGCGGAGGCGAAAATTTTAGCTATTCATGGTCTCCTTCCGGAGGAACTTCCCCAAATGCATTTAACCTTGCTGCAGGAACATACATGGTTACCATCACAGATAATAACGACTGCCAGCACACAAATTCAGTCATTGTATTAGTCGCGCAAAATCCAACGATCAATATGACCAACGATCATAGCATATGCCATGGGGAAGAAACACTTTTGCTGGCTTCTGGTGCGAACAGCTATGAATGGGACAATGAAGGCGGTAGTACAGCAGAAATCAATGTAAGCCCAGACCATACAATTCTATACACTGTTATTGGAACAGATGAGAATGGATGTATAGGTACAGCTTCCGTTGAGGTAACAGTGGAATTTGCCCCTTCACCTTCTTTCACTAAAACCATCGATGGGTTAACAGTTGAATTCTTAAATACTTCTGAAAATAGCAGCGAGTATTTGTGGGATTTTGGTGATGGAAGCTTACCTGTTAGTTCCAATAACCCGTTACATACCTATTCCAATCCTGGAAACTATACAGTGAAACTGAAAGCAGTAAATGATTGTGGACCAAACGAAGTTGAGAAAGTGATATCAATTATTACCACGGGTATGGTTCAAAAATCGTCAGGAAATTTTGTCACCGTAATGCCAAATCCATCAAACGGTGTATTTACCTTATCGATTGATAATGTTTCTTCTTCCATCCTTGGTATTGATATAGTCGATATGAAGGGAAGAGTTGTTTATTCGAGGGAAACAAATGTCAATACTGCTCAACATCTGGAACATTTTGATCTTTCAAATATAGCTAAGGGAATTTATTATGTGCGCATAAATGGAGGCCAACAGGTAAAAACTAAAATGATTAATATTCAATAAGCTAATAACGTATCATTCTTATAGGAACAGGCCAGCAATTTCGCTGGCCTATTTTTTTATTGGATTTGTGCAGTAAAGTTAAGATATGAATATCATGAGGTATTTATAGTGATTGTCCGGAATTATTGATTGAAAACTTATGGTGGGAGGAGAGTAGGGGCTAACCTTCTCGCTCCAAAAGGGATTCTACGGTTTAATAAATAAATCAAAGACTTTATCTCTGTAGTCATAATTTTATATAATTACTTCAATTTCAGCAATTAGCCTAGCCATGCCACTTGACGGATTTAAATTTCGGGATCAATATGCAGTATATTTTATAACCTTCGCTGCGGTTCATTGGATCGATGTATTTACCCGATCAAAGTATGCAGATTAATTATTGACAGCTTAAAATCGTCAAAAAGCAACCTAGACCTGACCTTCTACGTTTACTTTTACATTACCAAAAATCTGGTGATCGAAACATTTGAAAGTGGGGAGGGGAGACATCAGAGAAAAAGGTTGTATAGATTATAATTTTAAAAATTATAAATATTTTTCGCAGTGAATAAATTTTAAAGGTGATTTTAGAAAGAGTAGAAAGCTTCATTTCCCAGTTTAAAAAATATTTCATAAAAAACAAAGATGGTTTTTATGAGCTGCCTTATCTCGCCAATTCACCTGAATCACTTATTCAGGGTATACGTAAAATGCCCTTCATTAAGCACGCTCAAAAAGATAAAGTTTTTTATTCTAATACCCCATTTATAAAAACCGAAATACATTTTCAGAAACTGGAGCGCGGCTTATGGGTGATCTATGCGGAATCGCAAAATAAAGCCAATTTACTTTTTAACCGTATTGTAGACAAAGAGCTATTGTCTGACTATTTTATTTTAGGACTTGAAATTTCAACCACCCAGACAACATTTAAAAATTCACCGTCAAATAAGTTCTCTTATTCCAATTACACTTGCCATCTATATAAACCTGAATCCAAGGCCATGCATTGCCGGTTTAAGGACACCACAGTTTTTACCCTGAATATTTTTTTTGATCGTACCTGGCTGGCAAATGTTTTACACAAAGAATCCTTCTTTACCAATAGCAATGTCAGTCGTTTTCTAGAATCGGATACGAAGGAATTAACCTGGCCTGTTTCACAGGCCCTGATGAAACCCGTCTATTATCCCTTAACAAATAACATTAAAAATAAAATAGAAGGTACTGATCCGGTAATACTGAAGGAGCAGACGTTAGCTTTTATCGAATGGTTTATCAGGCTCTGTGATCAGGGCAAATCAAGGGAATCTTTTTTTCAGCTTCCGGATTATGATAAAAAAGCCATCCTCTCGGCGGAAAATTATTTAACAAAAAACCTGAACGCCCCATTTCCGGGAATCAATGTCCTTTCCAGGCATGTGGGAATTTCTCCTACCAAATTAAAAAATGATTTTAAAATGGTTTTCGGGGAAACCATTTTTCAATATTTCAGGCAGAAACAAATGGAGCTGGCCTTTCATCTGATACGATACGAAAGAAAGAGTGTCAGGGATGTTGCAAGGCAAATGGGTTATTCAAATATTACAAAGTTTTTTATCGCATTTAAAAAGCATTTGGGTGTTTTGCCTACCAGTATTACCTAGCACGTATAATTTGTTATTTCTTTGATCATCAGTTATTGTGCAAATATGTCCTTTCGGGCAAAAGGTGTATGGATTTACTTCTTATTTTTACTACTATGTTTTACTCAATTTTTCGGCTTCTTAAGGCTATGTTGTCAGGCTTTTTTTTAAAGGAAAAATATTTTAACAAAATAAATTTTAAATATATGAAATTGACTCAAGCCTTATTAGTGGGAATTATATCTTTTTGGACTTTTCCTGCTTTTTCTCAAGATGACATAACCATTATCAGCTCATGCGGCTACCCTGGTTCAAGTGGGGTATATAAATTCAATGGCATGGTTAATGGTAAACCCAGCTATTTTCGAGAGGTAAATTGCGAAGATGTGACGAATCGGACCTCATGTACCGGTGGTATGGATGGAAACCATGCTATTAGTTGGTCCGGATCAAGTTGGGAATGGCGCCAAACGGGTATGCTTGGTGCTAATTGTGTGTGGTTGGTCCAAATTTGTGTTCCTAATAGTGTTCCAGATGATGATGATGGTCGTGATGGTGATAATGGATACTATAATAGCCTTTTAGCAAGCAATTCTGCAGATACTCCCACACCTCCTTGCTTTGGCTGGGTGGCTGAATCAGGCTATTGTGCTCCTGAAATCACGGTATGTTGTAACATCACTGACCAATTTGATCAGGGCGACACTACGTTTTGCAATGGAAGCGGGACTATTGAATCTGCATCATCCCAAATCGGATTAAACTACTACTTGCTAAATGATACGGATGATTCTGTTGTAGATGGCCCCTATGAAGGTACGGGTTCCGGAATTACTTTCAACACCGGCACGGTAACAGCAAGCACCATTTTCACTATATATGCTTCGAGTTCTGTTGATTCAGCAGCTTGCAACAGGAAAACGACCAGCAAAATAACTGTTCATCCCTCTCTTGACATCACTGTTACAAACAGCAGTCCGGAATTAACAGCGAACAGCACTGGAGCAAGTTATCAATGGCTGGATTGTGACAACAACTACGCCATCATCAGCGGTGAAAGCGGGCAAAACTTTACAGCATCTGCTACCGGCAATTATGCAGTGGAAATAACAAAAAATGGCTGTACAGACACATCCGCTTGTGAAGCGGTAACCATTACCATCAATGATGTCAATGAAGCCCCGACAGACATTTCTTTAAGTGCTAGCTCAGTGGATGAAAACGTGGCACCAAATACAGTGGTGGGTACGCTAAGCACAACGGATCCTGATGAAGGAGATTCATTCACGTATACTCTCGTGTCTGGTATAGGAGATACGGATAATGGC
>JBKBXU010000195.1:0-8628 GCA_046313675.1 Cytophagaceae bacterium | reverse complement strand
CTGTATCAATACAGATACGGTAACCGTCAATGTTACTTACATTGAGGTTGATGCAGGCAATGATGAAACAATCTGTGAAGGCGAATCTGTACAACTAAGCGTGAGTGAAGGAGCTTCCTATTCATGGATGCCAAACGACGGATCACTTGACGACACAAGCATTCAAAACCCGGTAGCCACTCCTTCGGCTACCACTGAATACATTGTAACGGTAACCGATGCTGCCGGATGTATCAACAGCGACACGGTAACAGTAAATGTAAACCCACTGCCTACGGCTGATGCCGGTGATGACCAGACCATATGTAATGGCGTTTCGGCTCAATTGGAAGCCAGCGGTGGTGAAACATACATCTGGACTCCGGACAATGGTTCACTGAATAACATTGCCATTTCAAACCCTCTTGCCTCTCCTTCGACTACCACTGAATATGTGGTAACCGTTACTGATGCCCTTGGCTGTAACAATACTGATACGGTAACAGTCAATGTAACCTACATTGACGTAGATGCAGGCAATGACGAAACAATCTGTGAAGGGGAATCTGTACAACTAAATGTAACAGAAGGAACCTCCTATTCCTGGATACCCAATGACGGATCACTTGATAACATAAGCATTCAGAACCCGATAGCGACTCCTTTGGCTACCACCGAATACATTGCAACTGTAACCGATGCTGACGGATGCATTAACAGCGATACGGTAGTAGTTAATATCAACCCACTTCCTATCGTCGATGCCGGTGAGGATGAAACCATTTGTAATGGGTTATCTGTGCAGCTGAATGCAAGCGGCGGTGACACCTACTCATGGACTCCTGATAATGGTTCATTGAACGACATTAATATTTATAATCCGGTAGCCAGTCCAAATACTACCACTACCTACATTCTTACCGTTACCGATGCCAATAACTGCAGCAATACAGATGAAGTAACCGTTAACGTTACCTATATTGATGTGGATGCAGGTGACGATCAAACCATATGCAACGGCGTTTCGGCGCAATTAGAAGCCACTGGCGGTGAAACGTACTCATGGACTCCTGACAACGGTTCTCTGAATAACATTACCATTTCAAACCCTCTCGCCTCTCCTTCAGCTACTACTGAGTATGTGGTAACTGTAACCGATGAGTTTGGCTGTATCAATACAGATACGGTAACCGTCAATGTTACTTACATTGATGTGGATGCAGGCAATGATGAAACAATCTGTGAAGGTGAATCTGTACAACTAAGCGTGAGTGAAGGAGCTTCCTATTCCTGGATGCCAAACGACGGATCACTTGACGACACAAGCATTCAAAACCCGGTAGCCACTCCTTCGGCTACCACTGAATACATTGTAAGTGTAACCGATGCTGATGGATGTATCAACAGCGACACGGTAACAGTAAATGTAAACCCACTGCCTACGGCTGATGCCGGAGAAGATCAAACTGTTTGTAATGGTTTATCAGTGGTACTTAGCGCAAGTGGTGGATCAAATTATTCATGGACTCCTGAAGTCGGCCTTAGCAATCCGGACATGCAGGAGACATCTGCCTCACCATCCGTAACAACTGATTACATAGTTACTGTTACCGATAATAATGGCTGTAGTAATACAGACACGGTAACCGTGAATGTTACCTATATTTCAATTGATGTAAGTGAAGATCAGGATCTATGTTTTGGAAATTCTGTAGTGATTACTGCCAATGGCGGGCAAAGCTATCAATGGATGCCGGGAAATCATTCTGGTGAATCCTTTAATGTATCTCCACAAGATACAACTACCTATATAGTAACCGTAACGGATGAAAATGGCTGCATTAACTCTGACAGTGTTCAGGTTAACATACTTCCCTTACCTACAGGTTATGCAGGTTCTTCCCCTGAAGGCATATGCACAGGAAATTCAGTCGTGGTTTCAGCTTTCTTTGATGAAGGAATCACTCCTGCAGTTTCTCAGGCTTATTCATTCAATGGAAGTAATAATTTTCAGGATCTGAATGAAATTAATATCCCGGCAGTAAATTCAGATACCACCATACACATCGTGTTGGTTTCTTCAAATGGATGTTTGAGTGACACTATTTATCATACAATTAATCTGAATACCATTGACGCAATTATTTCACAAGAAGATCCGATAACTTGTTATGGTGAAAGTACCGGAAGTGCATCTGTAGAGGTCACGGCAGGAAATACAGGTCATTTGTTTGCATTAAACTCCGGCGTATTTCAGGAAGAAAACCTATTTACAGGCTTAGCTTCCGGCAATCACATAATCACCATCCGTGATGCAGCAGACTGCCATTTTGATTTACCATTTACAATTGAACAACCAGAAGAATTAATTTTGGAAATTGTTTCAATTACCAATGTTAATCCATGTGCAGGAAGCAACAATGGAGAAATTTTATTACAGGCTACCGGAGGTACACCAGCAATGACCTATTTCCTAAATGGAGGAACAGGACAAGAATCAGCCTCTTTTACAAATCTGCCTGCGGGAGAATTTAACGTAAGCGTTACCGACCAAAACAACTGCAGCGCCGTTGCTGAAGCTACTGTCATTGAACCGGATCCAATGAACATATCAGGTATTCAGGCTAATATTACCGATAACATTTGTAATGGAAAAAAAGAAGGAGCAATCTCTCTTGTACAATCTTCTATTTCAGGTGGCCTGGCTCCTTATCAATTTACTTTAAACGACACTACCAAAAATATTCCGACTTTTAACTTATTATTTTCAGGCAATTACAGCATGGTAATCACAGATGCAAATGGATGTACTTATAATTATCCATTTACCATAGGACAACCGTCTCCCATTGTATTTCATACAATTGTTACAAATGAGACATGTGAGAATCAGGATGGATCTATTACCATTGGCAGCCCTCAGGGAGGAACTGCTCCTTATACCTACAGTCTTGATGGAACAGTATTTAACAATACACAGGTTTATACCAACTTAAACTCCGGATTATATAATAATGTAAGTGTACTTGATGCCAACGGTTGCCGCGCAGGCCAACCCGTTACAATATCTAAAAAACCAGGCCCGGATGCTCATATAAGCATTACCGATGCATCCTGCTATGGATTTGAAGACGGTATAGCATTAATTGATTCTGTTACCGGTGGAATTCCAATTATTGACCCTGTTACCGGAAACCCTTATTATGAATACAGCATTGACCAAGGTGTAACCTGGATAAGAGACAGCACATTTGCAGAACTTGGTGCAGGAAGTTATCAATTATTGATAAGAGACGAAGAATGTACTTATATTGATCTACACCCGTATCCATATTGGAACGAGACTTTGGAAAAATGGGACACAACCTGGCGTTCGCACTTTATTGTTGAGCAACCTGAAATACTGGAAGCAGAAACCTATTCAACACCTAGTGTCAGAAATCAATCTAATGGAACAATAAGCATCATCAATATAACAGGCGGTACTCAGCCTTACTATTACGGAAAGGATACAAGTAACTACAATCTTGTTACCGAACACACCTCCATATTAGAGGGTTATGACAGAGGTTTCCATAATGTCTTTGTAAAAGATACAAACGGATGTGAAATTTCGATTAGAACCTACGTCGATCAGCCAATGCTGATCCCTAACCTGATTACACCAAACGATGATGGTAGAAATGACCGTTTTGAAATTGTGTCTTTACCTATTGGATCAGAGGTACGGATTTACAATCGTTGGGGAAGTAAGGTTTATCATAACGAAAACTATGATAATAGCTGGGATGGCTATGGCTTACCAGACGGAGTTTACTATTATGACCTTTTACTTCCTGACAAACGCTTTGTGAAAGGATGGGTAGAGATAATCCGATAAAAACACCATGTAAGGCTTTGACCGGTACTATGGTGTTATAATTTCAACAAAAACTTCATAGTATCCACCCCATCGGCATAATCAGAAAGGCTTGGACATTGAGCCTGGCCAAAAGGAATCATGCCTTCACCTTTACCAATTACAGCCTGAATTTTTTCCTTGCTCTCTTTTAAAAAAGACTTAATTTCCTTCATATCACTGTATCTTTCGTAAAAAATTACAGAAACTGGCGATACCAGGGATTTATCCTCCTTAAGCATAACAAAACCATTATCTAAAAACACATCTCTGTTTACCAGATAGATGGCCTTATTGTATTCATAATTATTGAAATACTTATTGTGATCAGCTACTTTCTCAAATTTCTGCCAATGAGGAAAGAGAGTTGTTACATCATAGTCCTGAGGAACAAACAATTTCGATACATTACGACACCCCAGTCCAAAATATTGGAATATATCATTTCCAAGCAATGCAATATCCTGCTCCTCTTCCTCTCCGGTCAAAATCCCAACGGAAGTTCGGTTCTTTCTTATTATATGAGGCACTTTGGAGAAATAATATTCAAAATACCGGGATGTATTATCGCTTCCGGTAGCAATAATGGCATCCATCCCTTTCAATTGATCCGCAATAAAAATCTTTTGTTGTAGAAGTGGATTAAACTCTTGTAATAATTGAATAAGCTTTTGAGGCAATACCCTGTCATCCGAACTTAATTTCAGATGTAAAGAATGTCCACTCATTATAACACAGAAGATATCATGAAAGCCCACCAAAGGAATATTTCCGGCCAATATTACACCAACATTTTTCGGGGCACCTATGGTGGAAAAGTCGTAATTTCTCAACCAATTTTCAATCTCCTCTCTTGTCAACCATCCGGCAATTGCAATTAGGGCTTGCTGAACATTATCTTCTGTAAACCACCTATTTTCATTACTCGCCAGCTTTGCCCATTCTTCCCTTAACTCTGCGCTTTTCAGTGTTTCGTGAAGGCTGAGAAATAAATTAATTCTTTTCTCTAAATCCATAAACAATAAAAAATTGTATTTTTTGGTTTGTATAGAATGTAATTGTACGTAATTTTGCATCCTGTTACAAATTTAACACAAAAGTAAAGGTATTATGGCAATAATAATTACTGACGAGTGTATTAACTGCGGAGCTTGCGAGCCGGAATGCCCGAATACCGCTATATACGAGGGGGGCGCACCCTGGACGTATGCAGGAGGAACAAATCTGACAGAAATTGAATTGGAAGATGGCTCTACAATGGATGCCAATACTGCTATGGATCCTGTTTCAGAAGAGTTTTATTATATTGTTTCTACTAAATGTACAGAGTGTACGGGTTTTCATGAGGAACCTCAATGTGCTGCTGTTTGTCCGGTAGATTGCTGTGTAGATGACCCGGATGTTCGTGAAACCGAAGAAGAACTGGTAAATAAAAAAGCCTGGCTTCACGGGGAATAAAATAATTTTTCTTAAAATTAAAAAAAGGTGATAAATCATTTATCGCCTTTTTTATTTAATATTGAGTATCATTAGAAAAACATAACCTTCATATTTATGAATACACTTGACACATTTAATTTCTCAGGAAAAAAAGCTTTAGTACGAGTGGATTTTAATGTCCCGCTCAATGAAAAATTTGAAATCACTGACGATACCCGTTTAAAAGCAGTAATTCCAACTGTAAATAAAATTTTAAAAGATGGTGGTTCCGCTATTTTAATGTCTCACCTTGGCAGGCCTAAGGATGGCCCTACAGAAAAGTACTCACTAAAACATATTATCAGCTATTTAAAAGACACCTTCAAAACAGAAGTAAAATTTGCTTCGGATTGTGTTGGTGAAGATGCCAGGAAATTATCTTCCGAGCTTAAAGGTGGAGAAATCTTACTTTTAGAAAACCTAAGATTCTACAAAGAAGAAGAAAAGGGAGACGAAGCTTTTGCAGAAAAACTTTCAAAATATGGTGATGTTTATGTAAATGATGCTTTTGGTACTGCTCACAGAGCACATGCATCAACGGCCGTAATAGCGAAATTCTTTAAAAACAAAGTTTGTGGCTACGTAATGCAGGCGGAACTGGACAATGCTAAAAAAGTTTTAGAAAAAGCAGATAAGCCTTTTACAGCTATTATGGGTGGAGCCAAAATTTCAGATAAAATCCTTATCATAGAAATGCTCCTTGACAAAGTAGACAACCTGATTATTGGAGGTGGAATGTCATACACCTTTACCAAAGCATTGGGTGGTACTATTGGAGATTCATTGCTTGAAGAAGATAAAATCCCTTTAGCATTGAAATTAATTGAAAAAGCCAAGGCCAAAGGTGTAAATCTAATTTTCCCTAAAGATACCGTTATAGCCGATGCCTTCAGTAAAGACGCAAATACTAAAACAGTAGCAAAAGGACAGATTCCTGATGGCTGGATGGGCTTAGACATCGGACCGGAAGCCAGAACTGATTTCAATAAGGTCATAGAAAATTCCAAAACCATTCTTTGGAATGGCCCAATGGGGGTATTTGAATTTCCTGCCTTTGAAAAAGGCACCTATTCTATCGCAGAGGCAGTAGTTAACGCAACTAAAAAAGGAGCTTTTTCTCTAATTGGTGGTGGAGATTCAGCTTCTGCAATCAATAACCTGGGCTTTGGAAACGACGTTTCCTATGTATCTACCGGTGGAGGTGCCCTGCTTGAATACATGGAAGGCAAAACACTTCCGGGCGTTGCGGCATTGAACTAAAGTTTACAACAAGAGAGTAAGCATTTGTTGCTGTTGATCTTAAGAAGATAAAAATTTACTCATTCATAAAAAAAACTCCGGTTTGGATTTCAAACCGGAGTTTTTTTTATGAAAATTCATTATCTAGGACTTCTCCATTATTTAACAATAAATCTTCTGGCACCTTCATCTGAAAGGATCACATAAATTCCCGGCGTATAGTTTCCGGTATTTAACAGATCCATGTTAGCAGCTCTTTCTACCACATTACCTTTAGCATCATAAACCGTAACATTGTTTATCATATTACTAAAGATCAATACATCTCCACTCATAACCGGGTTAGGGTAAAGTGTGTAGTTTGCACCGTCTGCTCTGTTAAATACAGATGTTGGATTAACATCAAGGGTAAATGGATCGGTTACAGCCACTACCACTCCATCGACTAATACTTCAACATAATAATTTCCTTGATGGTCGGCTGATGTAGATGGTATGACATATGAAGATCCATTTTCGCCATCAATGGCCGCACCATTGTGGTACCATACATAGGTTACATCACCATCTCCTTCAACAGTTGCGTCAACAGATAAGACAACTTCTTCTCCTTCTGTTGCAGTCTGATTAGAAGGCTGTGCATCAATAGTAGCTGTAGGAGGATCATTAACTATAAGGATTACCGCATCACTTTGAACAACAGCACCGTCCATAGTTACTACCACATAATAAGATCCTTCATCTGTAGCACCTGCCGATGAGATAGTCAGGCTTGCATTTTCAGCATTCGGAATAGCGGTTCCATTATGATACCACTGATATGTAATATTTCCATCACCCGTAGCCTCTACTGAGATTACTAGTTCTTCTCCTACTACTACACTTTGTCCAACAGGCTGTACCGTTATGGTAGCAGGAGGGGTTTCGTTGACCGTAAGGCCTACCGTATTACTTTGAACATCCTGTCCATTCATGGTTACCACCACATAATATGATCCTGCATCAGAAAGCTGTGCAGAAGGTATGGTAAGACTTGCGCCATCAGCGTTACTAATCGGAGATCCATTAAAGTACCACTGATAGGTAATTGCACCATCACCGGAAGCCTGCACTGAAAACACAACTTCATCACCCACAATGGCAGTTTGTCCGATTGGCTGAACATCTATGCTTGCCGCAGGCGGAGGTGTCACGGTCAAGGTAACCTCATCACTGGTTACAGTTTGGCCATTCATGGTAACAACCACATAATATTCTCCAGCATCAGCCATAGAAGCAGAAGGAATGGTATAGTTTGCACTTTCCGCTGAAGGAATTGGCTCACCATTGCGGTACCACTGATAAGTAATGGTCCCTTCACCGGAAGCTGTTACGGATAAAGTAACTTCATCTCCTTCAACAGCGGTCTGACTTACCGGCTGAACATCTATGGTAGCCGCAGGCAGTGGTGTAACTGTCAAGGTAACCTCATCACTGGTTACAGTTTGGCCATTCATGGTAACAATTACATAATAGTCTCCAGCATCAGCCATTGAAGCCGAAGGAATGGTATAGCTTGCACTTTCCGCTGAAGGAATTGGCTGGTCGTTGCGGTACCACTGATAAGTGATGTCACCATCCCCTGAGGCCACAACCGTAAAGATTGCCTCGTCTCCTTCATCAACCGACTGACTGATTGGTTGTACATCTATAACAGGGTCAGGTAAAGAAGCGTCTCTGTCGCAATCTCCACCAAACCGCATAGAAGTAATGGCTAAATTGGCATTATCTAAAGCTTGCGGGTGCCAAGGCGCTGCTCCACCGTTATCACGGTTGGTAACCATAAACTGAACACCTACTACCTTGCTGTAATCAAAATCCTGAACTGTACAACCCTCTACACCTTCCGCACAGTTTGGGTTTTCGTATAAGTGATAACCACCAATAAATGTACCGTTCAAATGAACATCTATACCTTCAGGTGTATTTTCACCATTTGGAGAATCCAAAGTAAGCACCCCAACTCCCCCTCTCGGTACGACAATTTTAATAGC
>JBKBXU010000194.1:0-8709 GCA_046313675.1 Cytophagaceae bacterium | reverse complement strand
CACAGATTTCTTGTTTTTGAGGTTAGTAACTTTCACTTTGGTGCCAAAAGGCAGTGTTTTATGTGCAGCGGTAAGTTTGCCAGGCCGGTATATAGCGCCACTAGCCGTTTTCTTGCCTTCAAAGCTTCGAGCATAATAGGAAGCCTTGCCCTTCTGCGTAAAATCTCCGGGAAATCCGACATAGGTGGGAAGTGAATTATAAGCAGACCTGTCGGATGATATACCCGGATGCAAAGGCATTATAAATAGTATGGTAAGAATAAGCCGAATAAGCATGTTCATTCTGGAATAACGAATATTTTAAATCCTTATTGGGTATGTAAGGGACTTATCAAACTATTTCCTGCTTCTGAAGTTATTTTGCTATTATTAATCTACTTAGAATGAAAAGCAAAGCAAACTTAGCCACACACCCTATCCATCCCATGCTGGTGGTATTTCCTTTGGGTTTACTTATAGGTGCATTGATATTTGATGTACTGGCCATCCTGAGTGAAAACAATAGTTTCTGGCAGACGGGCAAACACCTCACCGCTGCCGGAGTGATTGGAGGCTTTATGGCTGCTATTCCGGGAATAATTGATTACAAACACACTGTTCCTCCAAAAAGCTCGGCAAAAAGCAGGGCATTGAAACATGGGATCGTAAACACGCTGGCATTGGTTCTTTTTATACTTTCCTACATCATACGGGTAGAGCTGATCGAAACGGCTTTGGAAGATTCATCCGTATACGGTGTATTGGGTCTGGAGATAGCAGGTGCCGGCCTGTTGACCATTGGTGGCTGGATGGGCGGAACGCTGGCTTACAGAAATCAGATAGGGGTAGACCACCGGTATGCCAATGCAGGAAAATGGAACGAGACGCACATAGAGCCTAAACCGGGGGAAATACTTGCCATAGCAAGTACCAATGAAATCGAAACGGATCAGATGAAACTGGTTCACCTGGGAGAAAAACGCATTGTGGTAGCCAAAACCGAAGAGGGATATGTGGCCTTTGACGATCGGTGCACACATAAAGGAGCCTCTATGGCAGGTGGATCAATGATGTGCGGAACTGTTCAATGTCCGTGGCACGGATCGCAGTTCGATGTCAACAATGGCAAAGTAAAAGCGGGCCCGGCAAAAGAACCTATTAAAACCTATAAAATCGAGGTCCGAAATGGGAACATCCTTTTAAACATGGACACGGTAATAGGAAAAAAATAAACCCGTCGAAAAGGTAATCCGGAACTGTTTATTAACTATTATCAGGAACTGCAGGACAGCATAGAACACCCGGCTTTCTCCCCTGCCCAATCAGGCCGTTTGACAAAAAACTCATCGTGTTTTGCTGAATAAGGATCTTTTATAGCCTCCTGAAGTTTTAGAAAGAGCTCATTGTTTCCTTTATCCAAATCTTCTATAGCCTGATGAAGCAGGTAGTTGCGCAAAATAAATCGTGGATTGGCTTTCCGCATGCGCTCCCGGGACTCTTCCGGACTGCAGGAGTTTTGCGATATACGTTCACGGTATCGCCTAAGCATGCTTGTCAATTCTTGTTTTTCGGCCTCCTGAAGTTCCTTATAGAAACTCTCCGCCAGATAAGCCGGCCATTCTTTCTCTTCCTGAGGCAGCTCCATCAGCAGTTGATAGAATATGGTCATATCAGGCTGCAGATGTGAAAGCATTTTTTCAAAATCAGTGATCAGGTCAATGTCCGCTGCAAAAACTTCATCAAAGCCCAGCTTATCACCCATCATGAGGTAATACTTCCTCCAGAACACATCCTCATAGGTCTCCAAAACAGCTACCAGCTCTTTGGTATCGGAGAGCAAAGGAGCTATAGCACCTGCCAGACAGCCAAGGTTCCAGTAAGCGATGGAGGCTTGCTTTCCAAAGGCATATCTTTTGCCCGGAAGATCGGTGGTATTTGGTGTAAAATCGGGATCATAATTATCCAGAAAGGAATATGGGCCATAATCTATGGTGAGACCAAGAATAGACATATTGTCCGTATTCATTACGCCATGAACAAAACCTACCCGTAACCATTCTGCGACCATAGTGGCGGTACGATCCATTACCTGTTCAAACCAGGCCAATATGCATTCGTCCCCTTTGGGAATGGTTCTTTGTTCCCCATATACCAAGCGGCATCCCTCCTCTCCTTCCTCCCTGGTCTGCCTCAGCCCGGGGTAGTAGTGCTGAATAGTCCAATCAACCAGTTTCCTCAAACTATCTAATTCTTCCCTGGCGGCAAGCATTTCAAAGTTCCCAAAACGTAAAAAACTTGGCGCAACCCGCATGACAACCGCACCGGGCTCAAATTCGGCATGGCCATCATAAAACATATCCCGCAATACCTTTTCTCCGGTAGTAACCAGTCCCAGTGCTCTGGTTGTAGGTACTCCCAGGTGGTGCATGGCTTCGCTCATCAGGTATTCACGGACAGAAGAACGTAATACGGCACGGCCATCTGCTCTCCTTGAATACGGCGTAGGCCCGGCTCCTTTTAACTGTAGCTCCCACAAATTTCCATCAGGTGCTTCCCATTCTCCAAGTGTCATAGCCCTTCCATCGCCCAACTGCCCGGCCCAATGGCCAAACTGATGCCCTGCATAACAGGCGGCATATGGTTTCATAGTCGGTGTAATCAGGTTTCCGGCTAATACATCTACATCTTCCTTCACCGGTTTGCTCACGCCCAATTCCTCTGCCAGAGCCTCAGACCAACCCAAAAGTTCAGGGGCGGAAACAGGACTTGGAACAACTTTACTGTACAAGACTCCCGGTGTCTGCCGCGGACGTAAATCCCCGCTTTCGTCGCCGGGGAAAGCCTGCACAAATTCTTTTTTATATAGTTTGTTATGTAAATTCATAGTATAAATCATCAATTGGAGCAATCACTACCCTCTATAATAACAAAGATAAGAAAGAAAAAATCTGCGAGGGGATAATGTTTAACAGGGCTCAGCCCCCTCAACATGATACATTAACAAAAGAATTAAACTGTTACAGGCAATGTTATTTAAAAAAAGGAGGAATTTATGGATAGAGACTTTGGAAAGCCTGAAAATGACAAGCTTTGGAACAAGGGATTAAGCACAGGAAGTGCGGAAGAAGCCGGAGACTTTGACGGAGACAGTGAAATTACGGAAAAACCTAAAAGTTTTGAGAATAAGATGGTCATGAGTGAATTGGACAAGGAACAGCCTGAGAATCCGTCAGCGACTTTGCCTTATGAGCCGGAATATGATAGAATCCCTACCGGAACGACAGGATCAAACAAGCAAAAAGTACCGGGCCTAGACCAATAGGAACCCCGGAGGAGATGTTAAAGACTTGAGAGGGTATAAATAAGAAAGAGGGCAACCACGCCCTCTTTCGTCCTGACTAACTTATATTAACCTAAATCACAAAGTTTTAAACATCTTCCTCTTCCTGCTGCTGTATATAGCGGCTAAGTGAACGAAGTTCCGACTCCTGAATTTCTACCATTTCATCAGCCATGCTGCGAAGTTCCTGAACACGTCCGTAGTTCTGATATAATCTCGCCAGGCGAAGTCCATGTTCATGATGGGTAGCCATAGCACGAGCAAAATCCTGATCTTCATCACCGGTCAAATCCAGGTGACTGATCTCCGACTCACGCAGGTCAATCAGCCTGTTCACCTCATTTGTGAAAGCCTCATTTTGAGTTTCAGGTGTATATTCAGAAGTAAATTCTTCTAAGATCTCCTTTTCTTGCTCATTTCGTCTTTGTACTCTCTCTGCATACTCCACAAGAGCCACATCCTGGCCGTTGTCGATTTGCTCTTCAGCTAAAGCGATTCCACCTTCACGATGGCGGGCAAAAAGATTAGCAAAATCATAATCCGGATCACCGGTCAACTCAAGTTCCCGCATTTCATTCACAGAACTTATCATAGCATTGATCAGATTTGAAGATGCAACTTCTTCTGCAACCTCAGGCATTTCCGCTCTTCTATCAGAAGTAGCAGGTCTCTCACCACACGACGCCATGAAGATGATACTTCCGGCTAAAAACATAACACTATATACTATTCTCTTCATATCTATTGTTTCTCTTACTTTCTTTGTAAACCAGGTAGTTTTAAAAATGTTAAAAAGGGTAAAGTTTTTTTGAGGAAGTTAATGGGGTATTGGGTTAATGGATAATGGTTAATGGCCAATGAGTTAACAAATAACAATCTGGCAACTAGCAACTTAATAACAGAGTTAGGTTAATGGGTTAATGGTTATTGGTTAATGGAAAAAGGGGAGTAGAAAATGAGAGTGGAGAGTGGAGAGCGAGAGTGGGGAGTGGGGAGCGGGGAATGGAGAGCGGAGAGCGAGATAATTACCCTTCAGTCTTCGGCAGCTCCCCTAAATCAGATTGTCAGTTTCAAACCAAGTTTAAAAACCTTCTCTGTGTTCCTCCGTGCCATACTCTGTGTGAACTCCGTGTTAAAATCGGCTGCGGAGAGCGAGATAATTACGAATGGATAAACTACGAATTGCGAGTTGTTGGAAAAGTTCCTCCTCGCATGATGGTAAGGATATTGCCGTTTCTTAGGCCTCTTTATAGCACGATGGTTTTGTCATTCCATAACTTAAAACTAACCCTTAAAACTCAAAACTTGCTCCTAATTTCTCCCTCATCAATCACATTCCCCCTTCGGGAATGAATTTCTGCATCTTTATATGTTTCACCATCCTTAATTTCATCCGGCAAATTTATCCTCATGCTTTCATGAATTTCATTATGTTTGATGTTGCTGTAAGAGCTTACTTCTACCTTACCTGCTTTTACCACATGCATTTCTTTCATTTTAGCACGTACAACAAACTCAATATCAGGCTCTTTATTTTTCCCAGGTTTGCTTGTTTCCTCTGACATACTATTCCTCTTTTGTTTTAATTTTTTCTCCTGTAGTTTTATCAAAGACCTTTTTTATCCAGAATTTGGCCTGTATTCCCTTTTCAAGTAATATCCTGACGTTGCGGTTTTCTATTTTTCTTTCCCCCTTTTTAACGTCTTTTTTAACATCCTTTTTGCGGGTTTCGGCACTGGCCGTAACCTCAGCCTTAAGCTTATCTAGGGCCTCATCATTTTCCTCTCTGTCTTTCTTTTCTTCCATACCATCAGCTCCTCTACCCTGATACTTTTTCTCCTGCTTTCTGCACCCACTCCCCGGCTTTATTCTCACCCAGTGCTTTTCCTGCCGACTGGATACCATCGCCAATTTTGCTGGCAATGCCGGAACCATTTTCATTGTCTTTTGCTTGCTGCATGCCTTCTCCAGCAGATTTCAGGAAATTCTTTACCACCTCCGGATTTTCTTCAAGGAATTTCAGGGATTTCAACAGTATGCGTTCCACCCTCTTCAAGCGTACACGCAGGTGAGCTTCAGTTTCTACTTCTTTGATTTCAAGGTTCACTTTGTCAATATGAATTTTCGTACCTACTTCAATATTGACAAAATTTGCCAATTGTGCCTTCACCGATATCTGAGCATCAAGATTTTCAACATTCATCTTAATCTCGCCAATTTTGAGGTGGGGTACATCCAGAATCACATCCGGTTCTATTTGATCATCTGCCTTAGAGGAGGAAAATTCCATGTCCTCATCAGATATTTTTTTCTTTTGCTCTTCTGACATAGCTAAATACTCTTTATTAAAAATTTTATAAAAAAGAAGGCGCCATTTAAGAGGCAGCCTTCTCTGTTCTTTATCATGGCAAAATGCCTGGGCTAAAACCAGCTGTTGCCTTATTGACCTATCTGTGCTACTGCTTTCCCTGCTCCTTTGGTTAAAGGTTTGAGAATTTCCGCAAGCGTTTTGGAGTTATTGTCAAGCATTTGCATAACCTTCACAAGAACTTGCTTGACCCTTTCCAACCGTATCTGCAAATAAGCTTCCGCACGGACTCCTTTAATCTCAATTTCTACCTGATCCAGGTGCACATGCACTCCGGCTTTTATTGTTATTGCATTAATGGCCTGTACGAAAAGATTAACCCGAACATCAATATCCTCAACATTGATCCGTAGTCTTTCCACTTTTACCTCAGGAATTTCCAAAATCACATCCACCTCGGTGCCATCAACATCGGAAGGAAAACCCATCGTGTGTTCCTTAAGTTTGATTCTTTCTTTTCGATTCTTTTCGCTTTGAGATTTCCCTTCTTCTTGAACCTCAACCTGCGTAGAATGTTTATTTTCCCTTACATCTGACTTTTGATCAGATTTTTTTTCCTTCTCCCCTTGCTTTCCTTTCTTCCCCTTAAACAGATTCCTAAGCTTCATTGTAAATTATTTATCTTATTTAAAATCAATCAAGTATTTATAAAATATTGACATTCTTTAGCATTTTCTTTATTCCGGAACGAAGCTTTATTTTACTTAGCGCATCACCTGTCTTCGCTACCATACTTTGCATACCGTTTTTGGCTCCTTCTCCAATTTGTCCTACCACATTTCCCACGGCTTCTCCAACTCCCTCTGTTGCTTTTCCTCCTCCTTCTGCAATTGGCTTAAGGATTGCCTTTAGCAACTCCGGATTATTATTAAGAGTTGCCACAGTCCTGTTCAATATAGCCTTCACGCGCTCAAGACGAACCTTAAGGTAAGCTTCTACCCTTACATCTTCAATTTCAATATCTACCTTACCTATATGAGCACTGATCCCCGCTTCTACCTGAACAAAATCTGCAAATTTAGCATCCACAGATACATGAGCTTCCAAATCCCTTACCTTGATTTTTATCTCATCAACTTTGAGTTCCGGAATATCAAGAATTACATCAGGCTCTGTAGGCTTGTCATCTTTTGCCTCCATCTCATCACGGCGCAGTATCTTTTCCTTCTCCTCTTTCTTTTTTCCTTTTCCTATACCAAACATACCCATCTCCCCGAAAATTTAAAGTGCCTATACTTTTACAACATAGTTTTTCTAGCCATGTTCAAATTGGGTATCTTGAACTTAATTTCCATTTGTTTGCTACCTTAAAAACTATAATTAATCAGAACCGGAAAGGCTACTTCATATGTTGTAAAATATTATATACATTAGCGTACTGCTTTTGTTCTGCAAAATGAAAAGAAAATATACGAAAGCCGTCTTGTGGTCGATTGGCATACTACCTGTCCTAACGGTAGTCTATCTTGCATTTGCTATAGGACTTTCCCTGATCCCTGTAAATACCACCTTTACCTCCCTTGAGGAGGGCATAGAGATTTATGTTACTTCCAATGGCGTACATACCGACCTGGTTTTACCGGCCACTAATGAAGTTTATAATTGGAAAAATAAAATTCCGGATCACGACTTTCAAAGCAATGATGCAGAGTTCGTTTCCTTCGGTTGGGGCGATAAAGGCTTCTATCTTGATACACCTACCTGGTCAGACCTAAAATTTTCTACTGCATTTAAAGCTGCTTTCTGGCTTGGCACCTCTGCCATGCATGTCACCATGTATAAACAAAGCCCGGAGTTGAATGAGAAAAGTAAAATGATCCGTATTTCTCCAGAGCAATACTTAAAATTGGTGGAATACATAGATGCATCCTTTCAAAAAGATCCTAAGGGAAATATTTTATTGATTCCAGGCCGCCATTATGATGGTGTTGACGATAATTTTTATGAAGGGACTGGCAGGTACAATCTTTTCAAAACCTGCAACTGCTGGACCGGTAAAGGCCTGAAAATTGCCGGGGTGCGCACCGCTTTATGGTCTCCTTTCGAGAAATCGATCATGTACCACCTTTAGTAATGTTAAATTTTGAATTTTGAATTATTGGTTGTCACCCTTAAAAGAGTGGGGAGAGTGAGAACGGAGAGAAAGAGTGAGAGTGAGAGCGAGGAAAACCAATTCAAAATCAGCATTTCAAAATTCCCGAAGGGCATCCATCCTTAAACCTGGATTATGCGATAGATTTCGTCATGAGTAGCAAAAGAACAATAAATCAGTGTATTTGCGTAGCAAAGCATAGCAGCGCTATGGTTAAGACGCAAATGCGAGCGAAGCGGCTGATTTGATTTATTTTGCTACGTAATAGAAAGTTCTATTGGATATTTCAGGTTAAATGTCATTCGTTTCCCAAAAACTTGCAATCCATTGATATTTTGTTTCTTTTGTATACCTTAAACTGGTACTGCTTCTTTGTTGGCTATGTTTCACCTTTAAAACTTATCTTTATGCGCAACAATTCCTGTTTATTATTACTTTTTATAGTTTTCGTCTCTATCTCCTGCTCTAAAAAAGACGACCTAAACACTACAAGCAATGAAGATCCCCGTGATCAGCTTGAAACTTATTTAACTTTTAGCTTTACAGGGGATAGCTCAGGGGAAGACTCTACCAATGCCCAGTCTTCACTCTCTGGTGCTGCAAGTGCAGGGTTTATATTTATTGTTGCCTCAAAACACGATGCCCCAAATTCAAGTCCCGACTTTTCCCTTTTTTTTTAGCAAGGAATTTAGCAACAGGCCTTCACCCTTACCTCCTGGCACATACCCCTTGGCAACTTCCAATGAAACAGAAAAAGACGATGGTAAATTTTCTGTTCTGTTTATCGATTATTCCGGGGAAACTGATTATGGGCATGAGGTAGATGGAACATTGACAATTCTTGAATCCAGCGAACACCATATGAAAGCAGAATTTGATTTTACTACTACTAATCGAAACGGTGATAAGGAAATACAAGTCGGCGGATCC
>JBKBXU010000193.1:0-8793 GCA_046313675.1 Cytophagaceae bacterium | reverse complement strand
TGTTTATTTGATAGCTCTCTAAAACCTGTTTGGACAAAAACTATAGAGCTTACCAAAAATACTTACAGGATAGAGGATGTGGTAATGGACAACAACAAGAATATCTATTTTAATACCCTTGTAAAATACCCTTATAATCAGGATAAAATCGAGCATGTAATTAAATCAGAACTGTATATCTACAACCAGGCGCCTGAAAAGATTGATATAGAAAAAGGCAAGTATTTCCCGGTATCGCTTAAAATCAAAATAGAAAACAATAAATTAATCGGTGCCGCTACAGTAACAGATAATGCAAAGGAGTATTTTTTTAGAAAAGATCCGGATTTTGATGTAACAGGAAACAGCTATTATATCAAGGGGATGCATTTTTTTAGCATAGATCCTGTAAGCAGAAAGCTAAAAGAAAACCACCAAAGCTTGTTAAGCCAGTCCTTCATCGAGGAAAATCAAAATCTTAAATCAAAAAACACGCCTGACGGCCTGCCTGCCATGCAGGTGAAAGACGTGTATTATACGGATGCTGCAGGGTATGTGGCGGCTATGGAACATAACAGCGCACGCTTGTTTATAAAGACCCAATATGACGAATATTCTAGAAATAGAATCTACGAGAGTTTTGATGCAATAGAAAATGTTTCAGGAAATGTACTAGTGATGAGCCTTTCTGCAGATGGCAAAAGCAACAAGGTAAGCTCCATCAAAAAGTACCAGACATCTGTTGTTGATCTGAATATGAAGCCAATGCGGATAAAAACAACTAATTTTTACAAAATATATCTGAGAACCGATTATTTCGGCAGTGCATTCTTTTTTGACAAAGGAAGCCTTCATGTCATATTTAATGATAAGCCAGGAAATCCTGAGCTACGAAAAGCAGGAAATTTTGACAAGATGGAGAAATTTTCCAAGCCCGATAAAGGATACATCATGGTGATGGCAACGGTGGACGCAAAAGGAACGATCTCAGAGGAAATCCTTCTTTCTTCCACTGACAAGGCCCTAAAATCCATTCCTATGCCAACTTACCTGGATCAAGCCTATAGGAATAATCTGTTTACGGTTTTTGCAGGGATAGAAGCTAAGAGTTTTAGGTTGATTCGGCTTAAAACAAATTAAGATATAGAAGACATTTCGCTTAAACGTTCAAGGCCGGATTACTCCGGCCTTTTATTATTTACCTATTGGAAACTCTACGGAAAGTGGATAGGGGATGATAGCTGAGTTAATAATGCAGCAAACCAAGCATGCCTCAAAGGGCTAATACTGTATAAGATTTAACCAAAATCAAATCTTTACTATCCGAAGATTAATAATCTTCTGCTCATTCTGTATATTGATAATATACACTCCGCTACCCAGCGACTGTCCAAGTTGGATTTGGCTTCCCGCATCTACCGTTTTGTGCTCCAGCGTTCTCCCTTGCATATCCGTGATTGTAATGTTCAGCAAACCGGTACCTGCTGTTTTCAAAAGAAAATGGTTCGAGAATGGGTTTGGCCAGGCTTCTGCTTTTAAAACAACTCCTTTTTCAACATTACGCACCGGACTGTGACTTTCCGTTCCATCATAATCATACTGCACTAATCGGTAGTAAGATGTTCCTCCTAAGGGATTGTTATCTGTATAATTGTATTCGCTTAGCGAAGAAGTTGTCCCATTGCCAGTTAACCGGCTAAGTGGTTCAAATTCCTTTCCATCAGCTGATCGTTCAACTACAAAATGGCTGTTGTTTTTTTCTGATGCGGTTATCCACGAGAGCAACACAATGCTTCCCTGACTTTTTGCTTCAAATTGAATAAGTTCTACGGGAAGATCGCTACAGGCAACTGTACCAAATTGCACCGTCCCCATTAAAGAAGGATTATTCCATACTTCATCTTCAATGGCATTCCAGGCAATTTTCCCATCCCGTCCGGCTGTGCCCGGGTCATCGTCATTTACATGAAAATCAAAACCCATAAGTGTGCCCGGCGTGGGAGTGCCTCCCAAGATACCCCAGGGAATAGCTATTTCCATAATGTACCCGTCAGTTGTATTGCTTTGGGCATATTGAACCCCGGCTGTATTCCCATGTTGCGCTTCATATACCACAGGGTCGTTCCAACGGAAAGCATAACGGTAATCATTAGCGCCATAGGTGCCATTTTTATCATTACCAATATCTATATATATTTCAATTCCATCGTCTTCCCACACATTAGCACCACCTTCGCTTTTTCTGGCATCATCTGTTACCACAGCAAGTACATAGAGAAAGTTATTGTCATACATCATTTTCCATTCGGCTGATAAATCCGCATCGTTCGCCACTGTTCCTCTTATAAGATTAGGAGCATCTCCGGCACTATGAATTCCCCAGACCGCATCAATGGTTCCATCAATAACAGGAGGACTTGCTGCCTGAAAAACGCCCTTTATGACTTCAATGTTTGCTGCAGAAGATGTACGACTCTCTGGAACTGAACTCGTAGCTTCGGCAGTGATCGCATAATTTCCTGGGCCGGGTGGATTCCAAGTGATGGAATACGGTGCTGAATTGTCAATGCCAATACTAACACCATCAACAAAAAACTCTACACCGGTAATAGACCCATCAGTTGTAGAAGCATCTGCCGTTATAGCAATTGTTCCATCACATTCGTCAAATACAGTACCTGTAGAAGGCGAAGTGATGCTGACAGTAATATTAGAAGGCGTAGTAGAAACATCGCAAGGATTCCAGAATTGGCCCGTCATTGTAAACAACCCAAGTGTTCGGAGTGATTGATTAAAATAATTAGGTGAATTAACATTTACTGTTTCCTGATACATGGCATTTACCCAGGCCTGGTTTGAAGAGCCGATAGCCTGTGCCCCGATCATACTTACAAAGGTGCTGTTATGGGCACCACCACCGCCTGTCCCATTATAATTAAAGTTATCAGCTATCCTTGCCACTCCACCGTTTACACCTCCTCCGCCTGCTATCCACCAGTCAACTTGCCTATTGATTAGTGTCTGTACTCCGGCATTGCCGTACCACATTGCATCAACGCCTTGCCTCCAGGGTGCACGGATGGCATCATATCCAAATCCGGTTGTTGGTGTTCCACTGCCACTACATGCACCCGCCGTTGATCCTCCCGGCCTTGACCAGTTAGAAGGAAGGCCTGTGGTTGCATGGGCATTGCCAGTCCAGTGGTTTCGTCCGGCAGTCATTGCATTGGTCCAAAGTGCATCGGTATTAGGAGAAAAATCCCGGTAACATTGAAAATATCCGGGAGCCATATAACTAGGATTCCTACAATTATTACTACCTGTTCTGGGAGCCACTCCACAGCCACCCATCCAGCCATCACCATTTGACAATTCATATCTGGGGGTAGTGACATGATCTATCTGAAAATCCATAAGGTTACCTATGAGTTGTTCTGCTTCGGCTGCATAATTAAAAGGCACTGTTGCATCCGGCCACTGCCTGGAAGCAATTATCAATGCCATCGCTACATCTACGTCTGCATCCGCTGCACCATTCTGCCCGGGAAAACCATTTGGTGGACAGCCATTCGTTCCCCAGTGCATAAAGCCGTTACAATTCATTGATTGTCTATAGTACCGCCATAAGCCATCAAAAAAATTCTTATCTGCTGCATAAGCTGCTAATAACATTCCATAAGCAATCGCTTCAGATACAACATCTGCTATCCCGGCAGCACCGCCACTTGAATTAACCCTGCAAACATCACCACAGCATTGTGTAAAATTTGCTTTCCAGGAATTATAGGCATCTGCTGCATCTTGTGCATGGCCATATGCTCCACCCGTAGGGAGGTTCGTAGGCATCGTACCGTATGCATAATCAGTATTAGTTCCAAAAGGAACAGCTGCCCCTGCCGGTGTATTGATTTGGGAATGCGCGTATTGTGTGCTTATAAGAAAAAAAAGAGATAAATAAATCTTTATAAACAGAAACCTTTTTTGTTTCAGAATAGCTTTTTTCATCCTCTGTTTTATTTAAAGAGTATAGATTAATACAATAAAAGATGCTTAAAGATACAAAAAATGGAGGATGTTTTCAATTAAAATTATATTTTTTTTATTTATAATTGTACTTTTCCGTGTGTTTTGTGTAGATCGCATGACTTGAAAAAATCAAAGGCTTCGAAAATTTAAAGTATAGAGGTTGATTTTAAGTGAGTTTTAACTAAGGCCATTTCTTATAAATGGTCTTGTAAAAAATTATAAGCAAAAAATAAATATGAATAATTGAACATGAAAAAACGAAAAAAAGTGAGAATTCTTCATTAGGTAATTCCCTCATCAATCTGAAATAAAAATCTTTCTTCCAAAAAAGGCATTACATGCCATCCATCCTCACGAAGTAGTTCATTGTTGGTTATTGAGAACAGTCGTTTAAAGAAATATTGGAGGATATAATGTATAGCCTCAATGACCAGATTCTATCTTCAAAGGCTATAATTTGAAGGGTGCCGTGTAGTAATGCATAGCAGGCCTATGGTTGAGACGCAAATGCGATCGAAGGGCTGATTTGAAATGTTTTAGCTACGTAACAGAATGTTTTATTGCATCCTTTGTTAAACTTTCAGGTATACAAGAAACTCTGAGCCTTCATTTACTTTGCTATTGACAATGATTTTACCTTCATGTGCATCTACTAATTTGGATACCAGGTAAAGGCCAATTCCTGTACCTTCTACGTTATCAAGTACCCGTGTGAATAGAGAAAATATTGTTTCTTTTTTATCTTCTTCAATACCTCTTCCATTATCTTTCACCGAAAGCAGGATAAATTCACCCTCTCTTCGGGTTTTTACATGAATATCAAGTTTTCTTTCCTCCGACCGATATTTAACAGCATTACTCAACAGATTATATAGTATACTCCGAAGGTCTTTCCGTGAAAAAATTAATTCATCTACTTCAAGGTCATAGGAAATTTTCCCATTGGCTTTATAAATATTTTCCTTTAATATAAGATATATCTCATCAATAAGGTCACTAAACCTGATCTGTGTTTTATTGCATGCCTTATCCCGACTGATCTTGCCCAGATCGCTGATCATGTCTTTCATTTTTGTAGCTGATGATTTAAGCATACCCTGAATATGGTCTATATCTTCGGAATTATTCGCCTTAATGGATTCATTCAACGCATTGATTAACCCGTCAATATTCTGAAGAGGAGCCTTGAGGTCATGTGCTACAGAATAAATAAATGTCTCATGTTCAGAATTTAGCTTATGAAGTTCTTTAAGGCTACGTACATAATTATTTATATCTACAAATGTAACGATTGCCCCATCAACGACTTGTTCCTTTTTATTAAAATAGGGGAGTACATTCATCCGATACCATCTTCCGTCGGAAGTTTGAATTTCTTTCTCTATAATCTGCCGCTGAGATATAGTTTTTTGTATATCCTCTTCCAGCCTGTGGTAATTTAAGTTGTTGGACAATTCATTTAAATGCTTCCCCGTGGATTTGGGGCCAAGGTTGAACTGCTTCATTGCCGCAGGAGAAAACATTCCCAAAATCAAATTTCTATCAAAAAAAAGCTGTGGGATGATCGTACTTTGGAAAAAATTTTGAAAATCTTCATTTTGTTGTTGAAGATCAGCTATTTTATTTTTACTTGGTGAATCGGTAGGATGTTTCATGTCTATCCAGGATGTTTTAAGGATAAAACCCTGGGATTTTTAAAATGTTATTATCTGTTGAAAATAAGCTATGCCTGGTATCTAGGTGGAAGGTAATAGTTCTGTTTTACCCAATAAAATCAATTTTTTCTTATTTAAATACAACTTGTTTTTACATAATACAGTATATAGAGGTTTACGGAAATAGTCACCTCACAACTATGGAAAAAAAGACATCAGATCTTAAAATGATAAAGAAACTCTTACTTGAAAAGCTTGATGATATTCAATTCAAAGAGAAGTGTCTTTTAAAAAGATTGGAAGATTTGCAGTCTCAGTTAAATGATGCTGCAAAAGAAGAAGAGTATATAATACATTTAGTTCAGTTCCTGGAGAGTTATTCCCCAGGACACAATCAAACTATCTTCTTTAAAGAAATAAAGCTTCATCAAAAAGAAATCTCACTTAACCTTAATTAAATAGTCCTATTGAACCCCCACCATCCTTAGATTCCGCAGGTCTCTAAGGATTTTCCAATTTCTGACAGTCTCCGACTTGGTTTTAAGGGATCGTTCCACCGGAGACCAAGTCTCCTTTTTATAATAAATCCGTAGAGCCTTTCAGAACTCTACGGATAGTGAGATCCCATCATGGAGGCACATCCTCCCATTTATTATAAAGCCACCTTTCAGATAATGCGTATAGAGAGCCTTTTCCGGGGTTGCTCATAATTCATATTCCTGAATGCCCGGGAATGAACGACTTTGATTTAAAAAATCGTTTCGTTCGTACGGCTCTTTCTTCTTGGAATGAAGCTCATAAATGCAGAACTTTGTCTTTCCTATGAAAAAGAAAATAGAAATACTGGCACCTGCCAAAAATCTTTACCAGGGGATGGCAGCCATTAATGCCGGTGCTGATGCAGTATATATCGGAGCCCCCCAGTTCGGAGCCCGCAGCAATGCAACCAACTCGGTAGAAGATATCGCCCAATTGGTGCAGTATGCACATCTTTTCAAGGCTCGGGTTTTTGTGGTTCTCAATACCATTTTGTATGACAATGAACTTGAAACCTGCAGAAATCTGATATATGAGCTTTATGAAATAGGAGTAGATGCCCTGATCATTCAGGATATGGCCATTATGGAAATGGACCTGCCGCCAATCGCAATACATGCAAGTACCCAGGCCAATAACAGGGACGCAGAACATGTAAAATTTCTTGCTGATGCAGGTATAAAAAGGGTCGTGCTTGCAAGGGAATTAAATCTTGACCAGGTCAGAGATATAAAAGAAGCGACCGATGTGGAATTGGAGTTTTTTGTAACGGGTGCTCTATGTGTATCTTTCAGTGGCAACTGCTATATGAGCATTGCTAATGGTGAGCGCAGTGCCAACCGGGGCTCCTGTGCCCAAAATTGCCGATTGCCATACAGACTTGTTGATGGTACGGGCACAACGCTTATAGAAAGCAGCCACCTATTGTCTATCAAAGACCTCGACCTGAGTGATGAGCTTCCAAATCTTATTGAAGCCGGTATCACATCGTTTAAAATAGAAGGCCGTCTGAAGGACATTGTATATGTTAAAAACAATGTTTCCTATTTAAGAAAAAGGCTGGACGCATTTCTGGAAAACAACGATACCTATCAGAAAGCTTCTTCCGGAAGGACTTTTTACAACTTTGACCCTGAGCTTGACCGCAGCTTCAACAGAGGATACACCGACTATTTTGTCAATAAAAGAACAGAAAGGATCGGTTCATGGGAAACGCCAAAATCTCAGGGACAAGAGATCGGAAAAGTGACCGATGTAAAAGGCAAAGGTTTTCTTATTGAAAATTCTGAACTATTGAACAACGGAGACGGACTTTACTTTGTCAATGAACATGGCGAGGCCGATGGAGCTCAGGTAAATGGGATTATCAATAACCTGGTTATACTTAATAACGAAAAGGTCATCAGTAAAGGCACCATGATCTATCGTAATTACGATGCTGAATTCAACCGCCTGGTTGAAAGGGAAGACAGTGCCGTGCGTAAAATAGGGGTGAGGCTTCAATTTTCCGAAACCAGCGATGGTTTTAAACTAAGAGCCATTGACGAGGACGGACATCAGAGCAGTGGAACGTTTGTAAGCAGCAAAGAGCTGAGTAAAAACGGAGATTCCATCAGCAGCATCAAAAAAAACCTTTCCAAAACAGGAAACACCCCGTTTATAGCAGATGAGATTGATCTTGACCTGTCGGCAGACTGGTTTTTGCCAATTTCCAAAATCAATGAAATCCGAAGAGTGGTGCTGGAGCAGTTGATGGATGTGCGTGTGAAGGAATACCACCGGGAAGAATTTCAGATCACAAAGACGGATCACCCTTACCCGGTTTCCAAACTTGACTTTACCTATAATGTTTCTAATAAACTGGCCAGGGCTTTTTACAAAAGGCATGGGGTAACAGAAATAGAAAAAGCATTTGAATTGCAATGGGACCCCGGTAAGTCACGGGTAATGGTGACCAAGTATTGCGTAAAATATGAACTTGGCAAATGCCCAAGGTATCAGAAAGAAACGATGGGAGAGAAGCTGGTGGAACCACTGGTATTGAAACATGGCGAAGTAGAATACAAACTAAAATTCAACTGTAAGCCCTGCGAGATGGAGATATGGGAAAAAGATGCAGAGCTGGAGTTTGAGGACGAATAGCCCCCCTGACTATCCTTAGGAACTCCGGGTTTAAGCAGAAAGTAAGCCTTCTTTACGATCGCTCCCCATCATTTTTAAGTTTTATGACACCTAGCATATTCAGACTTTTCATTGCTATGTACCCGAAATCAATTTCATACCATTTTACCGCATTATTGGGTCTTGAAGGGTATCTGTGGTGATTGTTATGATATGCTTCTCCCCAGAATAGTATATCGACAGGGAGTATATTTTTGGAGGTATTATTTACTTTAAAATTCACATACCCATAAACGTGAGCCAACCAGTTCACAGCTACTCCCTGAATAGGCCCCATAGCAAAGTGGATAGGCAAGAACAGAAACATCCACCATTCTGTAGCAAGCCATACATAAAGGGCTATATAAATAGCTGACCATACCAGTCTTGAAATCCAGTTGTGGGCTAATTTATCAAAAGCATCCCATTGTGGCAA
>JBKBXU010000192.1:0-8842 GCA_046313675.1 Cytophagaceae bacterium | reverse complement strand
TTGACGATAAGAGATTGTTTCAAAAGCTAAAAACAGTATTATGAAATGATTCATATATAATTCTATTATTCTGACGTTATTTTGTAGCTTTACCACATCTTTTAAGCCGGAGAAATTATTTTTCCGGTAGTACAAATCCAAAATTTCACTCTGATAATGGAAAAAGAACAAATCCTCTATTGGCAGTATTTAGCCAAAAAACACTACAAAAAAATTCTCCTTGGGATCGCTCTTCTGATCACAGCATTTACCTCGATTAAAACGGTGGGTCCTGAAGAAGAAGGTGTGGTATTGAATTTAGGGCGCTATGACCGAACGGTACAGCCCGGACTAAATTTTATAATACCCTTTGGCCTGGAGGAGATGTACAAAATACCTGTGCAACGCCAATTAAAACAGGAGTTTGGTTTTCGAACCGTATCATCAGATACTCGCTCTTCCTATTCCAAACAAAATTTTGGGGACGAATCAATGATGCTTACCGGAGACCTGAATCTTACGGATGTAGAATGGGTAGTACAATATAGAATTGTAAACTCTTATCAGTTTCTCTTCAAGGTAAGAAATGCAGAAAAAACCTTGCGCGATATGTCAGAAGCGGCTATGCGTAAAACAGTAGGTGACCGTACTGTAAATGAAGTATTAACTGTCGGAAGACAGGAAGTTGCTTCAAATGTTGAAAGACTCTTACAACAAATGTGCGAGGAATACGAAAACGGTATTCGTATTGATCAAGTTGTATTGCAAGATGTCAATCCACCGGATCCGGTAAAATCTTCCTTTAATGCAGTAAACCAGGCTCAACAGGAAAGAGAAACCCTGATCAATCAAGCCGAATCGGAATATAACAGAGTTATTCCACGTGCTCGTGGTGAAGCTCAGGAAACAATACAATTAGCAGAAGCATATGCCTTGAACCGTGTCAATCGCGCCAAAGGAGAGGCAGCAAGATTTACTTCATTTTACGATGAATACATTAAGGCTCCAGAGGTAACTAAGAAAAGAATTTACCTTGAAACAATGGAAAGGGTATTACCCGTTCTGGGGAATAAAATTATCATAGATGAAAAAGGCAATAATGTACTTCCATTATTAAACCTGGATCAAAAAAAACAAATTAAATAAGGAGCGACAATTATGCAGATTAAAAATATAATCATAGGAATAGTAGCTGTTATAAGCCTTATAGCAATACTTAACAGCTTTTTCATTCTGGATGAAACCAAACAGGCAATCGTAACACAATTTGGAAAACCTGTTGGTGAACCTCGCATTCATCCGGGACCAAATTTCAAGATACCCTTTATACAAAAGGTGCAATTCTTTGATAAGCGTTATCTCGAATGGGATGGTGCTGCCAATCAGGTGCCTACTAAAGACAAAAAATTCATTTTTGTTGACACCTATGCCCGTTGGGAAATAACAAACCCTCTCCAGTTTTTCATACGTCTCAGGGATGAAAGATCCGGACAATCAAGACTAGATGATATTCTGGACGGGGAAACCCGGAATGCAGTAGCCAGCAATGAGTTACTTGATATTGTTCGTTCTACAAACAGAAAACCTGAAATAGGTGAAGAGTTTATGGAAGAATTGGAAGTGCTGGAAGATATATCCGTAGGTCGTGCTAAAATTGAAGCACTGATTCTACAAAAAGCTAATGAAAGAACAGCGGATCTTGGCATCAGAATTCTTGACTTCCGTATTAAAAGAATGAATTATGTGGATGAAGTTCGAAAAAGAGTTTACGACCGAATGATCAGTGAGCGTAACCGTATAGCAGATCAATTCCGTTCCGAAGGTCAGGGTGAAGCGCGTAAGATTGAAGGTAACAAGGAAAAAGATTTAGCGAAGATCCAATCAGAAGCGGTTAGGGAATCTGAAACAATCCGTGGTAAAGCAGACGCAGAAGCCATCGCTATATATGCCTCAGCGTATAACAAAAACTATGAGTCAAGAAAATTATACAGCTTCCTGAGATCTATGGAAAGCTTTGAAAAATCCATGGACGAAAAATCAAGCCTGATTTTATCGACCGACAGTGAGCTCTTCAGGTTCTTGAAGAAGATTGATTAAAAGAATAAGCTTAGTAAAACCCTATCAAAAAAGGCCTGTCAATTACGACAGGCCTTTTTTGATTTATACTTTTTAGCAAATACTTATTCCATAAAACCTAAACCAAACAATAGCACTATCAACAAGTTATCACAGGGAATTTATTAAATGAACGTAAAATAAGCACTTGATGAGCAAATTACATCCGATAGTTAAATTCAACTTAAAACAAATTTTAAGGTCAATTTATAAAAGTGCTACACCTCCTTAAAAAATGCTGTAAGTATTCGGCGTACAAACCTTCCGCCTATGCGGAGACTACTCTTACATCTTATAAATTCATTTTTAAACAAAACCAAACTACCTATGAAACACATGTTACATTTAGGCAGGCGCAAATTTGCATTATTGACGGGGGTACTTTTGTGCCTCCTAATAAGTCCCATGGTAAGCAATGCCCAGAAAATTACCAATCTGAGAATTCCTGGGGTGGAGGGTGTTTTATGCCTTTCAGATCATGAAAATCCATTCTTAGAATTTGATCTGGAAGGTGACTGGCCGGAAAATACTACTTTCACAGCTTATATAACCAACTACTTCCCTGCACAACCCTTAGAAATAGGAGAAGTTCAGGGTACGGAAAACCTGAGTATACCACTCTCATTTTTGGATTACTTTGCATTTAGAGAAGCAAGTATTTTCATAGAAGCGATTATTGAGGATGAAACAATTACAAGTGACGGGTTGGAGATAGAGGTTTATCCTGAGATTAGAACTACAACTACCATGGACTTTAGTTATCCAATCTCTGGGCCGGGCGAAGGCATTTCAGTTGTTATACCGGCTTATTCCACACAGGAACACACTTCTCAATTTGATTTAGAATACATGATCGTCCATTTAGAATCTGAATCTAGCGTCACTGACTGGATGATGATGCCGGATGATGGCATCCAATTAAACCTTATTATTGAAGAAGAGGGAACATATCAATTATTTGCCCGTGCAAAATCTTCCGACGGCACCGTTCTTTGCCAGGATAGCACAATGCTGGACGGACAGTTCACCATAACCTTTGAAGAAGAAGAGCTTGCTATTACCAACCTGAGAATTCCTGGTGTGGAAGACGTGCTGTGCCTGGTGGATATTGAAAACCCGGTATTGGAATTTGATACAGAAGGTGAATTCCCGGAAAACACGATCTTCACGGCCTACATTACTCACCTAAGTGAACCACTTGAGTTGGGTCAGATCGAAGGCACTGAAGAATTAAGCATCCCACTTAGCTTCCCTAATAATTTTGTCTTTAGGCACTATTCCATTTTTATAGAGGCCACAATTAATGGAAATACAATTCAAAGCGATGAAGGCCTGCAAATTGAAGTTTTCCCTGAAATAAATACTTCGACAGGCTTAGTGGGACCGGATCATTATACTGCAGATCAAAATTTTATAGAAGCCATGATCCCGGAATATACAGCCGCTCAGAATGCCTCTCAATTTCATATGGAATACATGATCGTCCACATGGAAACAGAAACCAGTGCAACTAACTGGGTAAGAATAGACGACACACCTCTTTTAGTCCAAATAGATGACCCTATGGAAGGCACTTACCAACTGTTTGGACGGGCACAATCTTCCGATGGATCAGTAACCTGTCAGGACAGTGTCATGCTCGAAGGTCAATTTACCATTAGCTTTGATGAAAAAGAGCTTGCTATTACCAACCTGAGAATTCCTGGTACAGACCAGGTAATCTGTCTTGTTGAGCATGAGGAATTAACTTTAGAATTTGATTTGGAAGGAGACTTTCCGGAAGACGCTGTGTTTAATATCGTCTTATCCTCCCCACACATAGATGCTGATTTAAACCTTGGCACCATTCATGGAACAGATGATTTGTCCTTACCATTGGATTTCCCTGATTATTCTGTTTTAAATGATGCTACCATATGGGTTTCTACCACAATTAATGGAGAAACAATCACAAGCCATATAATTCATGATATTATTCCTGCAGTAGATCCAAATGTAGAAGTATTCATACATTCAGAAGTAATTGCCCCGGGAGAATCCGTAACGGGTACTTTAACTACTTCTGCTCAAAGAAATATGCAGTACATTGTCATTCATCAGGATTCCGAAACAGAAGTTACAGATTGGATGACGATGGGTGATACACCGATGGACTTTGTTATAGAAGATGCAGAAGAGGGTACTTATCAGATCTATGCCCGCGCTCAGGCTTCAGATGGAACAATTTGCCAGGATATGATAGCAACCGAGGCAATTTTCACCATCACATTTGAAGATGATGAAAGTCTTGCAATTGTTAATTTGAATATTCCAGGGGTTGAAAATGTATTATGTCTGGTAGACGTCCCAAATCCGGTATTGGAGTTTGACCTCGAAGGTGACTGGCCGGAAAATACAACCTTTACTGCCTACATCACCAATTATTACCCGGCACCACCGCTGGAAATTGGCGAGATACAGGGTACGGAAAATTTAAGTATCCCATTATCCTTTCCGGAATATTTTTCTTTCAAAAATGCAAGTATATACATAGAAGCATCCGTTGATGGAACAACTATTGAAAGTGAATCATTGAACCTGGAAGTTTTCCCTGAAATCAGGACTACTACTACTATGCTTATTGATCACGAACCCACAGAGCAAGGCCAAGATGTCTATGTGACAATCCCTGCATTTTCTAGCCAGGAGACAACATCTCAATACGGTATAGAATACCTTATTGTGCATATAGAATTAGAAGCCAGCGTCACGGAATGGATGGAAATGTCGGATGATGGCTTACAATTTAATCTCACAATAGATGAAGAGGGGACGTATCAATTATTTGCCAGAGCAAGGTCTTCAGACGGTACTGTTCTTTGCCAGGACAGTGTAATGCTGGATGGCCATTTTACCATTACCTTTGAAGATGAAGAAGTCGCTCCTCGTCCTATTATTCATTCCTTTGATCCTACCAGTGGCTGGTATGGCGATGAGGTTACCATTATAGGTGAAGACTTTATCGATATTATATGGGTACGTTTTAATGGAGAATACGCAGAATATGAAGTTATTGATGAAAATACCATTATAGCTAAAGTACCTGAAGGGGCTACTACAGGGATAATTTCTGTGGCTCATTATCACAGAATAGCTTACAGCGAAGAAATTTTTATCATCACCCCTCCTGCTCCGGCCATTACATCATTTGATCCAGGCTCAGGAGTTCCTGGAACAGAAGTAACTATTACAGGAAACTATTTCATGGAGGTGAGTGCTGTACAGTTCAATGGAGAAGACGCTGCTGATTTTACCGTGGTAAACCTAACAACCATTACAGCCATTGTTCCTGATGATGCCCAAACAGGTAAAATAACCGTAGTAGCAGAGGCCGGAACGGCTGTGAGTGTTGATGATTTTGTGATAGAGATCACGTCACTTACCGCTAAATCAGCAAATGAAGCCGCATTAAAGCAAAACTATCCAAATCCGTTCTCAACATCAACGGTTATACCTGTCAGCTTGCAAAAAGCAGGACATATAAGCATCGAAGTGTTTAATGTTACAGGAGAGTTAGTAGATGTACCTGCGTCTGGCACATACGCTGCCGGACAGCACAACATCGATTGTGGACAGAGACTACCTGCCGGAACCTACTTCTACAGGTTGACCACAGAAGATTCTGTTGAAACAAAGAAGATGGTAAAGTATTAATTTTAGCTCCCTTAAGCAAAAAAGCCTGGCGATAAAATCGTCAGGCTTTTTTATTCATAAAAAAATCTTGGTGCCTTATATATTTTGAAAGCTTTTAATTTTTCATTTATTTTAAGAATAACCTGTTAGAAGTCCATGAAATACTTTTTTGCGATTATCTGCTTTTTTTACTGTACGTTGGTATTTTCCCAAAACGATTCTACTGAAGCGATTAAACAGATAAAGGAATTCCAAAAAAACCTGAATGCTAATTATTCCAATCCGGCACAATCTCCTCTACAAAGCAAAGACCTTAAAAAATTTAAAGGGCATAATTTTTATCCCATAAATTTAAAATACAGGGTAACTGCAAAGCTAACTCAAACTGAGCAGGAGAAAGCCTTTAAAATGCCAACCACCACCTCCAGGCTTCCCGAATATCGCAAATACGGAGAACTACATTTTAGTATTGACGGGGTAACTTACAAACTAAATGTTTATCAATCCATTGACCTGATGAAATTAGAAAAGTATAAAGATTATCTTTTCCTGCCTTTCACAGATCTCACCAATGAAAAAGACACCTATAGCGGAGGCCGGTACATTGAGTTAACCATTCCTGAAGGTAATGAACTGATTTTGGATTTTAATCAGGCCTACAATCCATATTGTGCCTATAACAACAAATACTCCTGCCCATTGGTACCTTCAGAAAACCATTTAAATATAACCATACTTGCCGGAGTAAAACTCAAGAAATAAACTAATTGCACCTGATTTTATTCCTATAGAATTTCTGAAAATTAATGACAGCTATGAATTTCCTGACCTTCCGTTCCAACTTTAGGACTCACATAAGGAATTCCCAGATTCATTCCACGAAGTATTAATACCATTCCCATACAAACCATCATAACCGGAACGGTTTTTCTAATCTTCGTTTTCAAAGCCTGGCCTGCAAAGGCTCCTCCCATAGAAACGGCAAGCATTACAGGTAGTGTCCCCAAGCCAAATGAAGCCACAAATAATGCTCCGGAGATAATTCCACCGGTGGCCATTCCTCCAGCCAAAGCCAGATAAACCAATCCGCAAGGCAATATCCCGTTCAACAATCCAATCATAAGCAATGAAGCATAACTCCCATTGCCAAATAGGCGGGAAAAATATACTTTAAGTCCGTTAATTAGGCTAAAATTAAGTATCCCTGAATATCTTTTAAGTAAGGAAGGCGCAAACACCACCGTAATAACAAAAACGCCAAGCACGATGGAAAGAACCTGCTGAAGGCCGGCCAGAACAAAAACCTTCCCCAGTGCTCCGGCAAGCAGGCCAAGCATCGCATACGTACCGGTTCTTCCTAAATTATAAACAAGCCTTCCTATAAGTTTGGCTGGCAAGCCTTGTTTTTTAACAGGCAAGGCAAGCGCTATGGGCCCGCACATACCAATGCAATGCAAGCTGCCTGCAATGCCTATAAGAAACGCAGCTACATAAACTTCCATAAGCTTAAAGAATTATAATCTGTTCGCTGTAATATTTCCGGCCACCTGCCTCCCAATCCACCTTCAACCGATATTTCCCATCCTGGAAAATCTTTCTGGAAAATTTCTGCTCCCCCTTTTGGTTAGGAGAAACAGCTACTTTCATATCCTTCCCTGAATCCGAAGGGCGATAAAACACAAGCTCCCCATTGAATGATAAATAGTCTTCAACCTCCGGAAAAACCACGATCAAAGAGTCATTTCTGAAATACCAGGTAATAGGTTTCTCATTTGCATTGACAGTTTTTTCGATCTGCTCCTGAAATTTAACTTCCCGTGCGTAATAATCATCGTATACCAAATCAACATTTTGTTGAAAAGTACCAACAACCAGATAGGTAATAAATCCCATAAATAGGACAATTGCCAATACAATACTCCATCCCCAGTTCATAGCTTTTTTAGTTTATAAGTGATTAATTTTTTATTTATTGTACAGGTGCTATAAAGGTAGTCTTCACCGTCTCAAGTAGCTTACCCTCAGAATAAACACCTACTTGTAACCGAGTTTTCATTTCTTGAATATCTTGTTGATCCATTATTATAAACAAAGCCCCATTACCCAAAGCTTGCTTTTCCAGATTAAGTCCCCCGTTCCCTACCTTTTTAATTGTGCCTTCAAAATTCAAAGGCCTAAATTCCAGGGAAAGATTTTTATTACTTTTATTAATAATCTTATAATTATACAGGTTGCTTATGCTGCCATCCTCCTGCTGCTGGTACATCAGTCCGGGAGTTCTTAAAATCGTGGTAGAAGTTAAAGTTCTGGTAAACAGCAAAAAAACCAAGGCAACAAGTAGAATTACCAGCACTCCTGTATCCGCAGTCATTCTTTTGGTAAAGCGGAACTTTTTCTGACTGGCTATACCTTCTTCAGAGTCGTGCCGTATCAAACCTTTTGGTTGATTGGTTTTAGTCATCACAAAATCACAAGCATCAATACATGCTGTGCAACTAATGCATTCAAGTTGTGTACCATTTCGGATATCAATACCGGTAGGACAAACATCTACGCACAAATTACAGTCTATGCAACTCCCTTTTTGCCTTAAGCTACGATCCTCACCTTTCCTGTACTTCACCCTGGGTTCCCCACGAACGTAATCATAAGCAACCACTACAGAATTTCTGTCCAACAGGACCCCTTGCAATCTTCCGTATGGACAAACCACCGTACAAACCTGCTCCCTGAACCTGGCATACACCCAGTAAAAAACACCGGAAAACACCAGAATCGTGGAAATACCTCCCAGGTGTTGGGAAATTGGCTCATTTATGATCTCAAATAAAGCTTCCGAACCAATAATGTAAGCCAGGAAAATATTTGATATCAGAAAAGATATTGTAAAGAAAACAAAATGCTTAGCCGACTTTCGAACCAACTTCTCCCTGGTCCAGGATGCCTTGTCCAGCGCGATTTGCTTTTTATAGTCTCCTTCTATAAAATATTCTATCCTTCTAAACACATGTTCCATAAATATGGTCTGAGGACATACCCATCCACAAAACACCCTTCCATAAATTACTGTAAAAAC
>JBKBXU010000191.1:0-8878 GCA_046313675.1 Cytophagaceae bacterium | reverse complement strand
ATCACTCACAGCCACACCTATAGCAAAGAAAATTCCGAATTTGAATCCCTTGTTAATACTTGTCTGTAGTAAACCAAAAAATACCGGCCCAAGCATTATCGTAAGAAGGAAACCAAATCCAATTCCGTTAATCAACGAATGTATCATCCTTGTTTTTTAATATTTTGCAGGTATTCTTCCCACTCATTGTACTGAACATTTTTCAATACACGTGGAAATTTATTCTGCCCGCCTTCCTTACCTTTTATTTTTAAATAGTTATAAAAAGTCGAGGCCGGAATTACATCCAGGAAAACCTCTTTAAGGGCGGCTGAACGTTCTACCTTGTAATCATCATTAAGATCTTTCAGATAATCATCCAAATACTGCCTCACCAAAGCCGGATCAACCTGATCATCTGTACCAACATACCATTTGTGAGCAAATAAACTCTCATAAGGTATGCCTGCAACAGCAAATTCTTTAATATCTATATTTAACTTATCTGAAACCATCTGTATTGCCCTGTTCATATTATCAACAGACAAGTGTTCTCCACATAAGCTGAGATAGTGCTTGGTTCGCCCTGTTATTATGATCTCCGATTCAGCCTTATCTACAAACTTTATAACATCACCAATCAAATACCTCCATGTACCGGCACAGGTCGAAAGAAGTACTGCATAATCAACATTTTCTTCTATCTCATCAATCATCAGCGTTTTAGGGTTTTCTATAATCTCTCCATCACTGCTAAAATTATCCGAGGTAAAAGGGACAAACTCATAGAACAAGCCATTGTTAATAATCAGTCGCATAGACTTACGCCCGGGCTTTGCCTGAAAAGCTAAAAATCCTTCTGAAGCCAAATAAGTTTCAATATAAATCAAAGGTTTTCCCAAAAGTTTCTCGAATCCCTTCTTATATGGCTCAAATGAAACACCTCCATGAACAAAGACCATAAGATTAGGCCATACCTCATGAATATTTTTGACCTTATAGTGGGCGATGATTTTTTCCATAAGAATCTGTAACCATGCAGGAACGCCAACGATAAACCCTATATCCCAATTTTTGGCATTCAGCGTAATTTCATCAAGCTTCTTGTTCCAATCCCTGTTTTTTGAAATCCGTTTTCCAGGTTTATAAAAATGCTGAAACCAAAAAGGCAGGTTATTGGCCTGAATACCACTTAAATCTCCCTCGAAATATGTCCCATTCTTATTCAGGTGGGTACTCCCGCCAAGCATCAGAATGCCTTTTTCAAATACTTCACTGGGAAGGTCATAATTGGACAAGGACATGATCTGCCGGATACTGGTCTTTTTCATAGCCTTATTCATCTCCCTGGTCAAAGGAATATATTTACTGGAAGCCTCTGAAGTTCCTGAGCTTAAAGCAAAATACTTAATCACGCCAGGCCAACAAACATCTTTTTCACCTGCCTTGCATTTAACCCACCACTCATCATATATTTTATTGTAAGTATAAACCGGAACCTGAGACTTATAAGCCTCATAGAATTCCTTTTTACTACCCCCATATGATTCAATGACTTTACTCAGATTGTATTTTTTCCCAAACTGTGTAGGTTTTGCTTTCTTTAAAAGCTTCAATAATTCCTTTTTTTGGAGTATAAAAGGGTCTTTCGTCTCCTGCTCTATAATCTGCGTAAGCTTAATCCCCTTTTTCAACAAAGAACCTAATAATGGCATATTTAATTTTTTTAAAATATTCCCTTAATATTGTATTCAAACTTTAATGTGCTAAAATAAAAGAACCTTTTCAATAATTATTGCACAAATTAAAAATAACTTTACATCATATAACAGTATTTACCAGGAATGGATATCAAAACAAACCTGAATAATTTTAATAAAAAAACAGAAAACACTCATTGCAAGTTGGTTGCAGTCAGCAAAACATATCCTCCTGAGGAAATTCTAAAGGCATGGAATCTGGGCCAAAGAATGTTCGGTGAAAATAAAGTTCAGGAGATGACCGAAAAATGGGAAGTCCTTCCCAAAGACATACAATGGCACATGATAGGGCATCTCCAAAGAAACAAAGTCAAATACATTGCACCTTATGTTCATCTTATACATTCTGTAGATTCACTACGCCTTCTGAAAGAAATTAACAAAGAAGCCTTTCGTAATGAACGAATTATAGATTGCCTTCTTCAAATTCATATTGCAGCGGAAGAAACCAAATTTGGCTTGTCGGAAGAAGAAGCTTTTTCTATCCTGAATTCTGATGAATTCCAAACAATGGGAAATGTCCGCATTACCGGATTGATGGGCATGGCTACGAATACGACAAATCAGGAAAAAATACGGGGAGAATTCCAATTTCTAAGAGCATTATTTGAAAAAATCAAATCAGCCTTTTCCGGCAACAGTCGTATCAACATTACAGAACTTTCCATGGGCATGAGCAGTGATTATGAAATTGCCATAGAGGAAGGCAGCACTATGATAAGGATTGGAAGTGCTATATTTGGAAAAAGGGATTACGCTTAAGCTAAAGAAATAAAAACATGCACAAGTTTTTTTTAACCCTAGGAAGCATAGCCGGAGGGCTTGCTGTAATGATCGGTGCATTTGGTGCACATGCTTTACGAAAAACGCTGGAAGCATCCGGAAGATTGGAGACTTTCGAAACTGCTGTTAAATACCAGTTTTATCATGCACTAGCCTTATTGGCAGTGGGCATTCTGCTTATGTCTCACCAAAACCGGCTTCTAAATTATGCAGGATACAGTTTTATCGGGGGCATGCTGATTTTCTCCGGATCTTTATACATCCTATCTATGAGTGGGGTAACAAAATGGGGAGCGGTAACACCCTTCGGAGGTGTTTTATTCATAGTAGGGTGGATCCTCCTATGTTGGAGCGTTATCAAGCATTTCTAAGGCTCATCTAAAAAGTCTAAAAATCTCAGACAGCCTAAAAAGAATAGATGCCTTTCGTTTGAAAAGGCATCTATTCCGTAAAGGTGTTTAAGCAGGTTATGTACTAAGTCAACACCTATTGTGATATAATTAGTTTCTGAAACTTTTTATTTACCTTAATCTTCAGGATATTTTTATCCCAACTAAACTTAAGTTTCTTACCATCAGCCTCGCAAACAGATGGCGTAAATGGAATTCCATGAACAACCAGTTCGTATTGCGCATATTCAGGATCGTATTCTCCCTGAAAGGTTTGCTGAATCGAAAAAGACGTTTCGTTTCCTGAAGTTTTAAAGGACTTAAGAACGGAATCCCCTTTTTCATACCCATAACCATCCCCTCCGTCTTCAAAGATTACACTCGTATGGCTTTTCGTATCATAGTAAGCATGCAGAGTAAGTTCTTCCAGGGCAAATTCGCCCACATATTGCATTACCGGATGGTGAGGCAAGACAGCCCCTCCCCTAACATACAAAGGCACACGGTCAAGAGGGGCATCCGCCCATACTTCCATACCTCCGCTTACAGCCTCATCGCTCCAATAGTAATACCACTTTCCGGCAGGCAGATAAAGCCACCTTCCGTCGGCACCTTCCTGGTAAACCGGACAAACAAGAATGTTATCGCCAAAACAGAATTCGTCCTGTCTGAAATGCGTCTCTGTATCATTTTGATCAACAAAAGAAATAGGACGAAGCATAGGCGTACCATTGGTATGATATTGCCAGAAGGTTGTATAGATATACGGAAGAAATTTATATCGCAGTTCAATAAATTTCTTGGCAAGTTTTTCGAATTCCGGTCCAAAAGACCAAGGTTCCTGATCCCCATGGTCCCCGGAAGAGTGCGTACGACAAAATGGATGAAAAATCCCCAACTGTATCCAGCGAATATATAATTCACCGGTCGGGGTTTCAATAAATCCACCGATGTCTGAGCCGCAGAAAGATATTCCTGATACATTCAAGCGCTGACACTGTACATTGGCAAGCCAAAGATGTTCCCAGGACGCAATATTATCACCTGTCCACACAGAAGAGTAGCGTTGCACCCCGGAATATCCCGAACGTGTAATAACAAACGGCCTTTTAGGATTTAAAAATTTCTTCACACCCTGATAGGTTGCTTTTGCCATTTGCATGCCATACACATTATGACCTTTTCTGTGACTGCATGGATTACCATCATAGTTGTGCCTTACATCATAAGGGAATGTCTCAACCTCAAATACTGCTGGCTCGTTCATATCATTCCATACTCCCCGGACACCATCCTCTATCAAACCTTTAAATAAATCTCTCCACCATTCACGAACTTCCGGGCTGGTGAAGTCCGGAAAATTACATTCTCCCGGCCATACAGAACCCTTCATCAAGGGGCCATCCATTCTCCGGCAAAAATATCCCTTCTCCACAGCCTCTGTATATACTGAATAATTTTTATCAACCTTAATTCCCGGATCTATAATTACAACAGTTTTAAATCCATCTTTATCCAGGTCGGATATCATCTTTTTTGGATCAGGGAAATATTCCTTGTTCCATGTAAAACACCGGAACCCGTCCATATAATCAATGTCCAGATAAATTGCATCGCAAGGAATTTCCCGTTTTCTAAACTCATCGCAAACCTCCCGAACTTCACTTTCCGGATAATAACTCCATTTACATTGATGATACCCAAGAGACCATAATGGAGGCAACTCAGGAGTTCCTGTCATTTTTGTATAGGTTTCAACCACCTCAAGCAGGTCTGGGCCATAAATAAAGTAATAATTCATCTCTCCACCCTGTGCCCAGAAACTATATACATTCTTTCGCTCATGTCCGAAATCAAAGAAACTCCGGAAGGAATTATCAAAAAACACACCGTAGCCTATCTTGTGGTGCAGGCCAAGAAAAAATGGTATATTCTTATATAATGGATCCGAATCTTTTAGATAACCATAGGTATCTTTACCCCAAAGTTCAAATCGTTTGCTGCGAAGATCAAAATCGCTAGCCTTATCCCCAAGGCCGAAGAAATGCTCTCCGCTCTGAACTTTTTTACTGATCATTACGATTTCACCACCAAATTTTGGATGATCTTCCCAGTGATACCCTTTCTCATCCTCCTGAAGAATCCTTCCTTCTTTATCAAGGATCTTTGTATACAAACCCCTTTTGGAAATTATACACTCCAAAAATGAGGTAATGATTACAAAATGATCTTCCTCTTCTACAAATTCAAGAGACTTCACTGTACCTTCATAAAGCTGCGCCTGAGAGTAGGAAAAGTCTTTTTCAAAATTTCCATCTACGGCAAACCTGAACCTTATAATTTTATCTGAAATAACAGAAACCTTTAAGACTGTTTTTGTACAATAAAAATAAAAGGCATTTCCATCCCTCTCCCACTTTTGCACATAATCAGGAAACTGTTGAACAATGGCCCGCTCGTGGCCTAAATTCATATAACTATCCATATCAAACTTTAAAAAATACTATAAAAACACCTATTCTTTCCCTTAGGAATCCAAATTTATCATTTTATACCAAAAAGGTAAACTCTCACTGCCTTTTTTATATTCAGCAAATTCAATTGTTATAAATAAATAAAACTTAATTTCAATTAGTTAAGATAGGGTAGAAAAAAAAATAAAAACTAATTGTATTTTTTCTGGAATTTCTACCGAATTTTATGTTAATTTTATAAACAACATATTTTAGTTAAACTATTTTTCCGGATAATAGTTATAGCTTATTACACAACAATGACTCTTCGAAAGCATTTTTGAAGTACTTTTCTGAATTTAATATTTCTAATTATGAAAAAACCAAAGGTTTTAATGTTGGGATGGGAGTTTCCTCCAATTATCAACGGCGGTCTGGGTGTGGCTTGTCTTGGCTTGAGTAAAGCCTTATCAGAGCATGCCGAACTAAGTATGATCCTTCCGAAAACTGACCCTGATTTTATGGTCAATCAGGTAGAGCTTATAGGTCTGAACAACGTTGAGATCGAAAATCTAAAAAAGGTGGAAACCGGTAAATTCTATGAAAAGTACGTTCAGGAGGTAGAAACTATTGAAACGGAGATGCTGCCCTATGGGGGCAAAAGCACCAAAGGGAAGTACGAAATTCTTTCAGAGAATGAAATAGAAAACGATTACGACCTTAACTCAGGCCTTAACATATTTAAATTTGGCGATCTGTATGGAGAGGATATAATGTACAAGGTCGTAGAATATGCAAAATATGCCACCCGTATAGCTGCCAACAAGAAGTTTGACATCATTCACTGCCATGACTGGATGACCTTTATTGCCGGTATGGAAATAAAACACCTTACAGGCAAACCATTGATTGTCCATATACATTCCCTTGAATTTGACCGTGGGGGGCCGGAATCATTTAACTGGGTATACGACATTGAAAAGCAAGCCATGCATTATGCGGATTTTGTTATACCGGTAAGTGAATACACCGGTTCCATCGCAGAAAGCCATTATGGTGTTCCGGCAAACAAGATCTACCCGGTGCACAACGGAGCTGACCCTGTACATGTATTTCATGATATTAAGGATTTCCCTGAAAAACTAATCCTATTCCTGGGAAGGGTTACCGGCCAAAAAGGCCCTCAGTTCTTCCTGGATATAGCCGCTAAAGTTATAGAACATGCACCTGATGTGCGTTTTGTAATGGCAGGAACCGGAGACAAATTAAAAGCACTGATTGAAACGGGTGCGTATAAAATGATTGGAAATAAATTTCACTTTACAGGCTTCCTGAACAAAGAAAAAGTTCACAAACTACTATCCATAGCCGATGTATACTGCATGCCTTCAGTTTCCGAGCCTTTCGGCCTTTCGGCACTTGAAGCAGCCCAGTTTGGAGTACCTTGTGTTATTTCAAAACAATCCGGCGTTTCTGAGGTTCTATATGGCGCGCTCAAAGCAGACTACTGGGATGTTAATAAAATGGCCAGCCATATTATCTCCTTATTGCAAAATGATTCACTGAGACAAACCGTCATCCGTGATGCATTTAACGATCTTCAGGCCTGCACATGGGAACGAGCGGCAGAAAAAGTAAATGATATTTACCAAAAAGCTGTTTAATTAAATATACACTGTTAAGACCTTTTTATTATGCCATCAATCTGCTTATATTTTCAGGTACACCAGCCAAACAGGCTTAAGCATTACTCCTTTTTTAACATAGGAAACGACCATCACTATGAAGATGATAATCTAAACAGGGAAATATTGAATAAAGTAGCCGACAAATGCTACATCCCTGCCAACAGAATGATGCTGAAACTAATCAATAAGCATAATAATAAATTTAAAATTGCCTATTCAATCAGCGGTGTAGTGTTGGAGCAATTTGAGAAATATCGTCCCGATGTATTGGATTCTTTCATAGAGCTTTCCAAAACGGGATGTGTGGAATTTTTATCGGAAACCTACTACCATTCACTATGCTATATGTACTCCAAAGATGAATTTGTGAGACAGGTAGATATGCATAAGGAAAAAATCAAACAGTATTTTGGCCAGACTCCAAAAGTATTCAGAAATACTGAATTGATCTATAGCAACGAAATGGCTGACTTTGTTCAGAGAATGGGCTTTAAAGGAGTGTTGTGCGAAGGTGTTGACTGGTTATTACAAGGAAGATCTCCACATAACCTGTTTAATCCGCCAAATAATAAAAAAATCAAATGTCTTCTTAAAAATTATAAGCTTTCTGACGACATTGCTTTCCGTTTTTCTGATAATAACTGGCCGGAATATCCGCTAACATCAGAAAAATACGTAGGCTGGCTCAATAAGCACAGCCATTATTCTGATACCATAAATCTGTTTATGGATTACGAAACATTCGGTGAGCACCAGTGGGCTGAAACAGGGATTTTTAACTTTCTGGAGCAGTTTCCATCACAAGTCATTTCCGAAGGCACTTATACATTCAATACACCTTCTGAAGTTGTAGACACATATGAAAGCAAAGGAGTCTATGACTCACATAATTATATATCTTGGGCTGACAGTGAAAGAGACTTGTCTGCCTGGTTAAGCAATCCGATGCAGGCTGAGACTTTGTCAAAACTCTATTCCCTGGAGGAAACAATAAAAGAGCTGAAAGACCCTTATTTATTGGAAATATGGTCAAAGCTTCAAACCTCAGACCACTTCTATTATATGTGCACGAAGTATTGGGGCGATGGAGAAGTACACAAATACTTTAGCCCATACAATTCACCCTATGATTCGTACATTTATTTTATCAATGCCGTGTCTGATTTTGAATTAGTAATCAAAAAAGTAACTGAGACAAAAAAGGCGCTTAAGCCAAGGAAAAAACGACCAGAGATAAACATTGAACCGGAAGAAGCATAAAAAAACAGGGCAAGCTGAGAAGCCTGTCCTGTTTTTTTTATACCAATCACTATAAGACCCACACCCACCATAAGCTAACTTATGTATTTTGTCTCATGCCATAAAATCATCCTTTTGTGGAGTTGCTAAATATATTTTTGAGCCTGAATAAAGGTTCCCGAAGGCTTTCGGATACAGTCAGTATACCACGTTGAAGCCGGTTCTTCCCAAAAGAAAAGAGACTTTACACAAGCCACGGAAAACGCACTGCACTACCTGGGAGACATGCCCAAGGCTCTTGTTTCATCATTTAAGCAATCCTTAGGTTTAATATTGTCCAATGCAGGTATTTTTTATCAATCTAATTATATGCTGATTGACTCATATTTCCCCAAATAACAATAGTCAAGTCCTTATTACCGGGTATTCCGGAGCTCACTTATTACCTTTTAATGTGCCAACAAATTCTTTTTGAACTTCACTGTCAACCCATTTTTCACTATACAAGGAAACTAAGTTTTCCCAATCACTCTTGCTATAATATTTTTCAAGTTCAATCACCTCTAAAAGCTTGAGGTGGACTTTTT
>JBKBXU010000190.1:0-8884 GCA_046313675.1 Cytophagaceae bacterium | reverse complement strand
CAGCCTGAGTGGGTTCATAAATTATACTTAAGGAATTTCTGTCAGGAATAAAATTTCCATTTCCTCCTGTCCAGGTTCCCCCGTCTGCTTGGTGAACGGAAGCATTTATTTCTGTGTTTGGATTATTTTCACAAGTGATCAAGTCCGGGCCGGCATCTGCAATTATGGGGGAGTCAAAGGCTGTTACGGTCACTTCGGTACTAGCCGGAGGACAACTGGTATCATCTAATACAATTACCGAATAGGTGCCGACTCCTACGGTTATGGATTGCGTATTTTCGCCTGTACTCCAGACATATTGGTAAGGTGGTCTGCCTCCTGTTGCATGCGCAGTGATCTCTGCTTCCGTTCCTCCAAAGCAAATTACCGGATCCTGAGGAACAATTACCACTTCCTTGTCATTCACAAAGTGAACCCATGTTGTCAGGGTAACCGGTTCTTCGCTGCATCCGGCAATTGGGATGCCACTTACCTGGTATTGTACTGAATCAGGAGCGCCTACTGCATAATTGGCTGTTACAGTAGGACATCCTGAGGTACAGGATAAGTAACTATTATGTGTTGCGTTAAACGGTACTGAGGTCCATTGTATGGTATTTTGCTGAAAGCCTGATGTAGATAATTCTGCATTGCAGCCATCACTTACAAGAACCGGAGGACTTACAGATGGCCTCGGAATAGAAACAATGGAATAGGTATTGGGGTTATTTCCTGGTTTACAGAACGTAATCCAGTGAGGTCCTGTTCCGTCAAGGCAAATATCTTCGCCAACCGGGTTTAACGGACCACAGTTCAATGACCAGCCTAAAGCTCCCCTTGGTTCGGCTCCACGGGCAATCTCAAATCGTATTCCCTGAGCCCCTTCATCAAGGGTAAGCCAAAATTCTACACAACGGTAATTATCCGGAGGACCAGGATTATAGCCACAGCAAATACCTCTGCGCGATTCATGTGGGCTAAACCAGGCACTGTCAGGGCCACCTGTCAGGTCAACTATATGGGAAGGAGTGTTTGCTGTACAGGATTGCCCATTTGTTTTAGTTTCAAAAAATAAAACTAAAACAAATAATAAGAGTATATATCTCCAGGCTTTCTTCATACTTAAGATTTTCTAATTTCAAATGTACGTATTTATTTGGATTTTAATAAGTATTTATTAGATAAAAAAAAGATAAATTAACAATCAATTTACAGAAATATTGTTTATTTTTGAGATTAACTAACTCCAATGAACATCCGGAAATTCTATATTGCAATAATCATAGTTTTTTTGCTACTAATCGCCTATCAAATAGAGGCTCAGGATATTCAATTTTCTCAATTCTATGCTGCTGCCCCATATCTTAATCCTGCTTTCGCAGGAAGTACGCATCAAACCAGAGGCATGTTTCACCAACGGCTTCAGTGGCCGCGACTTGATGCAAGATACATTACCTCCATGGCAGCAGTTGACACTTATGTAGATACGTACCGAAGTGGTTTTGGGTTAATGGCGATTCATGATGTACAGGGAAATAATACCATTGCTACTACTGAAATTCAAGGTATGTATTCCTATGAATTACCTCTTACTGCTGACCTTACTTTTCGTCCCGGGCTTCAGTTAGGATATGTTAACAGAAGACTTAATTTCTCTCAACTATATTTCAGCCCGGACATTGATGATATGGGCAATATATACTATAACAATACAGGGAATCCCCGGACACATTTTGTAGATGTTTCATCAGGCGGGATTTTATACAGCAGTAACTTCTGGGTCGGAATATCAGCACATCATATGAACAGGCCAAACCAATCATTTATTGGCGAGGTTAGCCGACTTCCAATAAAATATGCTTTTGTGGGAGGGTATAAGTTTTCGCTGAAGAAAAATAGTTATCAACATTCAATGGACAAAAGTTCTGAATTTAGTCTTATTCCAACCTTTCATTATAAAAAACAGGGACAATCAGATCAGCTTGATCTTGGAGTATACCTGATCTACGATCAATTATTAGCTGGTCTGTGGTATAGGGGCTTACCATTTATCAAACAATATCTGCCCAATTTGCACAACAACGAAGCTGTTATTGCCCTTATAGGATGGAAGTTCGATAATGTAAGCATTGGTTACAGTTATGATATGACTGTATCAAGATTGGCTCCGGCCAGATCAGGTGGTGCCCATGAATTGAATATTACGTATGTGCACAGTAAAAGGAGAAAAATGAAGAAAAGAAGAGCTCTCCCTTGTCCTACATTTAAATAAGTTCTACTTTCTAGAATAGAACTTACTATTGCCGCTTCGCTCGCATTTCCCTCTTAACCATAGTATTAATGAAATCGCATAATTGAGGTTTAAGCACAAAGTATAGAATTGAGCACGACATAATCATTCTAAGGAGATGCAATTCATAAAAGTCTATCATCATTTCCTGATGGAGCTTCTTGAAGAAATGAATATTTAGGATTCGCTGTTTGAAGAGGAATAGGCTTAACAGCTAAAAATTAAATACCCTTCCATTTAAAATGGAAGTGTATTTAATTGATTTTTACCATTTCAATTGGCTAAGCGTATTTATATTTACAGAGCCGGTATTTCGATAAATCATTACAAGAATAGCCAGCCCTACAGTAATTTCAGCAGCAGCAACAGCCATAATAAAGAATACGAATACCTGACCTGCAGAATCTCCATGGTGTACGGAAAAAGATACCATTAAAAGGTTTACTGCATTCAGCATTAACTCAATACACATAAATACTATAATTATATTTCTTCTGATCAGAACACCTATTACACCTATAGTAAATAGAATAGAAGATAAAAGAATATAATTGTTTAATGAAAAAAAGAAGGGTTGAAGTGTGTCCATGATAAAATTAATGTTCTTTTAAATTTTTCTTGCCCAACATAACTGCTCCAATCATAGCAGATAAAAATAATACAGCTGATACTTCAAAGGGTAGAAGGAATTCGTTAAATAAAACCCTACCCAAATTACTTACCAAGCCTACTTCTGTATCTACAGCTGCTTTATGGTATGTCTCTCCAACACCTCTGAAGGCTCCTAAAAGGGTGATTAGTAACAAGCCACCTGAAATTGATCCTGCTAACTTTACAGTAAAAGATTGTTCAGGTCCTTCGCTCTTATTAAGATTAAGAAGCATTATCACAAAGAGGAACAATACCATTACTGCTCCGGCGTAAATGATGATGTGTACAATAGCTAAAAATTGCGCATTCATCATCACAAAATGGCCTGCGATGGAGAAGAAAGTTAAGACCAAAAATAAGACACTATAAACAGGATTTCTTGAAAAAACTACCGCTAATGCCCCACCAATGGCTAAGAAAGAAAGTACTAAAAATATAATCTGATCCATTTGTTTCTATACTATTTTTTATAAGGTTTATAGGTTTTAGGATGAGCACTTGTTCCCAAAGGCTGTACAAGTTTGTCCTTTCCGAATATAAAATCTGAGCGATCGTAATTTGCAGGAGCCAGTTCTTCCGTCAGATAAATAGCATCTTTAGGGCATGATTCCTCACACAGGCCACAAAATATACATCTAAGCATGTTGATTTCATAGCTCTTGGCATATTTCTCTTCCCGGTAAAGATGTTCTTCTCCTTTTTCTCTTTCTGCAGATACTATGCTAATAGCCTCGGCAGGACAGGAAACAGCACATAAACCACATGCAGTGCAGTTTTCTCTACCTTCTTCATCTCTCTTAAGTATATGCTTACCACGGTAAATAGTACTAAATTCCCGTTTTTGCTCAGGATACTGAATTACAGGCTTTTTTCTAAAAAAATGCCTGAGCGTAATCATCATACCACCGAATATTGCCGGTAGATACAATTTTTCCGACAAAGTCATTTCTTTTTTAACTACTACTTTAGATCTTTTTGATAATGAATACATAGATTCAATTATTAGCTTATTTTACAAATATTATTCCTATACCTGTTGCCACAATGTTAAATAGTGCAAGAGGTATTAATATTTTCCAACCCAGGTTCATTAACTGATCATAACGAAATCTTGGTAAGGTCCATCTGATCCACATGAAAAGGAAGATGAACATAAATATTTTTATGATAAAGGCAATAACGCCTAGTATAACGACTACATTAGCGGAAAGACCCAACTGATCCATGAAAGGGAAATTATATCCGCCAAAATATATGGCAGCCATAATAGCTGAGGCTATAAACATGTGGATGTATTCTGCAAATAGGTATAAGCCTAATTTCATACTACTATATTCTGTATGAAAACCTCCGACAAGTTCTGCTTCACATTCAGGAAGGTCAAACGGTGTCCTGTTTGTTTCTGCCAATGCACATATAAAGAAAATAAAGAAACCAAGTGGCTGATAAATAATGTTCCAGGCTGCTCCGGTTACACCAAATACACTTCTTCCCTGCATGCTTACAATGTTACCCATTTCCAGGGTGTTGGTAGTCATTACAAGAGCTATAATGGAAAGTCCCATCGCTATTTCATAACTAATCATTTGAGAGGAAGCTCTGATTCCACCCATAAGGGAGAATTTATTGTTGGATGCCCAACCTCCAATCATTACACCATATACACTGATAGAAGCTATAGCAAATACATATAATAGGCCAATATTAATATCAGCAATTTGCAGGGAAATAGTCCGGCCAAAAAGCTCAATATCTCTTCCCCATGGGATAACGGCACTTGTCATCAGCGCTGTAAGCATAGATAAAGAAGGACCCAGAATAAACAGAACTTTATTTGCTTTGGCAGGAATGATCTCTTCTTTAAAGAAGAATTTTACACCATCAGCCATAGGTTGTAATACCCCAAAAATTCCAGCCCTGTTTGGGCCAAGGCGATCCTGGAAGAATGCAGATACCTTTCTTTCTGCTAATGTACTGTAAAGGGCAACAAGAAGGGTAAATGCAAAAACTGCAACTATTAATACAAGTTTATCAATTATTAAAACTTCCATCGTTTACTGAGCTATCTTTTTTTGTGTACTTGATAATAATCTATAGTGGTTTTGAGAAATAACCGAATGCCTCTCAATGTCTCTCGGGCCTTCAATAGTCCAATCCGACAGGTTCTTGTTCTCAAAGCGGCAATCATTACAGATAAAATCCTCTACTTCTCCATACTGATCTTTTCTACCTGTAACTCTGTAAATTTCATTTCCATGCATCCAAACTACCGTTTTTCCACAGCATTTTGAACACTCTCTATGTGCATCCATAGGCTTAAGGAACCAAACACGACTTTTAAATCGGAAGGTTCTATCTGTTAAGGCACCTACAGGACATACGTCAATTACATTTCCTGAAAAGTCGTTATCGATTACATTTTCAATATAAGTACCAATTTCAGCAGCATCACCTCTTTTCAACACTCCATGAACTCTTTTATCAGTGATTTGATCAGCTGTGTACACGCATCTGTAACATAAAATACAGCGTGTCATGTGAAGCTGAATTTTATCACCTAGGTCAACCTTATCAAATTTTCTTCGCTCTTCTTCATATCTTGTTTTAGCAACCCCATGTTCAAATGAAAGGTCTTGAAGATGACATTCACCTGCCTGGTCACAAATAGGGCAGTCCAGTGGGTGGTTAATAAGAAGAAACTCAACAATAGCCTTTCTTGCATCCAATACTTCAGGTGAAGTTTTATTTTGCACGACCATTCCATCCATTACCATTGTAGAACATGATGCTACAAGTTTTGGCATAGGGCGAGGATCTTTTTCAGATCCTTGCGTTACTTTTACAAGACAAGTCCTGCACTTTCCTCCGCTTCCTTTAAGTTTTGAGTAGTAACACATGGCAGGAGGCACCACTTCGCCACCGATTTTTCTTGCAGCATTAAGTATGGTGGTTCCCGGTTCTACCTCAATCTGAATGTTATCTATGGTTACTTTGATCATGATAAAACAGGATTTAAATCTTTCTTATAATCATCCAAATGAGCATAGCGGCTGTTAGCCACTTTGTCAGGATGTTTAGCATGGTATTCAAACTCTTCTCTGAAATGTCTTATAGCACTGGCTACAGGCCAGGCTGCTGCATCGCCTAAAGGACAGATTGTATTTCCTTCAATTTTCTTTGCGATGCTGACAAGTAAATCTACGTCATGCATTTTTCCATGTCCGTGCTCCAGTCTATGCAACACTTTCTCCATCCATCCGGTTCCTTCACGACACGGACTGCATTGTCCGCAGCTTTCATGATGATAAAAACGTGTGAAATTCCAAAGATTTCTTACGATGCATACCGTTTCGTCCATTGCTATAAAACCACCTGAACCCAACATGGATCCACTGGCGAAACCACCTTCAGACAAAGATTCATAACTCATCAGACGAGCTTCGCCTTCTGCAGTTTTGTAAAATAGGTCAGCAGGTAAAATAGGTACAGATGATCCTCCGGGAACAACCGCCTTTAAACGGTGTCCGTCACGTATTCCTCCACAATATTCATCTGAATTAAGGAATTCATCCACAGGGAGACCTAAGTCTATTTCATATACTCCTGGTTTTTTAATGTTTCCGCAGGCAGAAATCAATTTTGTCCCGGTGCTTCTACCTATACCTATTTTGGCATATTCTTCACCACCCATATTAACAATAGGTGCAACGGCTGCAAGGGTTTCAACATTATTTACTACGGTAGGGCATCCATATAAACCTGATATAGCAGGGAAGGGGGGCTTCATCCTTGGATTACCTCTTTTACCTTCCAAAGATTCTATCAGAGCTGTTTCCTCGCCACATATATAAGCACCAGCACCGGGCTGAACATATATTTCCAGGTTAAATCCGGTTCCCAGGATATTTTTGCCTAAGAATCCGGCATTTTTAGCTTCGGCTATAGCTTTTTCTAAAATATCAACAATCCAACGATATTCGCCACGTATATAAATATATGTTGTATTGACACCCAAGGCAAAACTGGAAACGATTAGTCCCTCTATCAAAAGGTGGGGAAGGTATTCCATTAAATACCTGTCTTTGAAAGTTCCAGGTTCACTTTCATCAGCGTTACAAACCAAATATCTGGGTTTCTCAGATTTTCTGTCAAGGAAACTCCATTTCATACCTGTAGGGAAACCGGCACCGCCACGACCACGTAACCCGGATTTTTTTACTTCCTCCATGACCTCATCCGGTGCCATGGTTTTAAATGCTTTTTCAACAGACTTATAACCTCCTTTGGAACGGTAAACCTCATAGGTTTCTATCCCTGGGACGTTAGCATGTTCTAATAATATCTTTCTGGCCATGATTTATTCTGTTATACTTATGCAGATATTAATTAAATATCGTATTGTTTAAATACATCACTCTCCGGATCTCCAAATGTCTCAATAATTTTATCTATTTTTTCGGGAGTGAGTTTCTCGTAATAAAATTTCCCTATTTGTGCCATAGGTGCATATCCGCAGGCTCCCAGGCATTCTACGGTTTTAATGGTAAATTTGCCGTCAGGAGTAGTTTCACCGTCTTTAATACCTAATTTATTTTCTGTATAATCGATGAGTTCTTCTACACCTAATGCCATACACGGGCCTGTTCTGCAAAACTCTATCATACAGTGCCCAATAGGTTTAAGGTTGAACATGGTGTAAAATGAAGCTACTTCATAGACTTCAATGGGTTGTATATCCAGAAGAGAGGCAACATAGTCCATTACCGGAGCGCTTAACCATCCGCCGAATTCCCTCTGGGCTATATGCAAAATAGGAATCAATGCAGATTTTTGCCTTCCATCAGGGTATCTGCTTTTAATCTCTTTAACAAGATTTAATTTTTCTTCCGAAAATCTGACTTCGTTCTGAACAGTATCTTCCATGTTATTATATATGAAATTTAGCCTTTTGCGGCTTTTATTTCTGTTTATGCATCCATTTCTCCGGCAATCAGATTCAGACTACTTAAAGTAAGTATTGCGTCTGCAATCTGTCCACCTTTAACTAATTCTTCAAAGGATTGGTAATATACGAATCCAGGCCTTCTGAAGTGAAGGCGAAAGGGAGTTCTTCCTCCATCACTTATTAAATAATATCCCAGTTCTCCATTTGCTCCTTCCACACAATTGTATACTTCCCCTTTAGGAATATCAATTTCACCCATAACGATCTTGAAGTGATAGATAAGGGCTTCCATGTGATTATATACCTGCTCTTTTGGCGGAAGATAAATATCCGGTACATCGGCATGATGTGGCCCGTCAGGCATATTTTTTATTGCCTGTCGAATAATGTTTAAACTCTGCCAAATTTCTTCATTTCTCACCATAAAGCGATCATAGGTATCGCCATTGGTTCCGATCGGAATTTCAAAATCAAAATCCTGATAGGAGGAGTATGGTGTCATGATCCTAACATCATAATCTACACCGGCTGCACGCAAATTCGGACCGGTAAAACCATAATTTAGTGCTCTTTCCGCAGAAATACCTCCAACATTTATGGTGCGATCCATGAAGATCCTATTTCTGTTGAGAAGGTTTTCAAATTCCTTCATGGTGGTAGGGAAATCTTCGAGGAATTTGTTCAGGCGTTCGTAAACTACAGGAGAGAAGTCTCTTTCTAATCCACCGATACGACCAATATTAGTTGTTAACCTTGCGCCACAAATTTCTTCATATATGTCATAAATTTTCTCTCTTTCCTGCATTACGTACAAGAAACCTGTAAATGCGCCGCTATCAACACCAAGAATACTGTTACAAATCAAATGGTCAGCAATTCTTGCAAGTTCCATAATGATGACCCGCATGTAATCAACTTTTTTGGGTGTTTCAATACCCAAAAGTTTTTCTACCGTCATATGCCAACCCATGTTATTAATAGGAGAGGAGCAATAATTTAAACGGTCAGTGATGGGAGTG
>JBKBXU010000189.1:0-8904 GCA_046313675.1 Cytophagaceae bacterium | reverse complement strand
TTCCGGAAGTAGTCCAAACCCCACCGGTTGCCGTTGTTACGGTCCCATTCAGGCTTATAAAACCTGCATCGGCGCAAATGGTGCGATCAGGGCCTGCATTTACAGTTGGAGCAGGTGTTATATTTACAACTGTACTGCTAATTACAGCCTGGCAATCGCCATTACCGGTAGTTGTCAGTGCAAAAGAAACCGAACCGGCATCAATATCGTCAGTTGAAGGAGTATATACAGCACTAAGGTCATCTGCTCCCGGTGCGAAAGTACCTGTTCCCGAAGTTGACCATTCACCTCCGTCAGCCACAGTCACTGATCCGTTTAGCTGAACACCCGATGCATCGGCGCAAATAGTTTGAGAAGGTCCCGCATTAGCTGTCGGAGCCGGGGTGATGGTCATGGTAACCTCATCCCAAACCTCAATACAATTTCCATTATCAGTTGTTCTCAAGGTCAGCAGCACAGAGCCTGCATCAATGTCATCGCCCGATGGGGAATAAACAGCACCAGGTGTAGTAGGTGATGGAGAGAACGAACCGGAACCTCCGGACCAAATAACACCACCGGCGCCTGTAAATGAACCTGCCAGTTGAATTTCGGAGTTATTTGCACAAACCGTTTGTGCATCCCCGGCATCTACCGTCGGAGCAGGAGAAATATTTACACGCACCTCATCGCTTACCGGAAGACAATTTCCGTTGCCTGTGCTGCTAAGGGTAAGAACAACAAACCCTGCATCAATTTCATCCTGAGAAGGAGTATAAGCAATAGAAAGCGACTCTCTGTTTGGAGTAAGGACGCCTGTTCCTCCGATCCATTCAGCTCCTGTTGCTACGGTCACCGAACCTGAAAGATTTACGGTAGCATTGTTGGCACAAACATTTCGATCGTTTCCAGCATTAACCAGCGGAGCAGGCGTTATAGTAAACGTTACATAATCAGAAACAGGACTACAAGTACCATTACCTGTTGATGTAAGCGTTAAGGTTACAGTTCCTGCATCAATTTCATCCTGGGATGGAGCATACACGGCATTCAAAGCATCTGCATTTGGTGCAAAAGTACCAGTACCTCCAGACCATGTTCCACCTTCAGCAACAGTCACTGCACCGGCAAGTTGGATGGCTGAATTATTGGCACAAACTACCTGATCCGGGCCTGCATTAACCGTAGGTATAGGAGTAATGGTCAAAACAACCTGATCTTCAATCGCATTACAAGTTCCGTTTCCGGAGGTTCTTAAGGTCAGGGTGACTCCCCCATTGTTTACATCAGAAGAAGACGGATGGTATTCAGCATCCAATGTTGCAGCATTTGGAGTAAAATACCCGGTTCCTGAAGTAAACCACTGACCTCCGGTTGCAATCGTAACCTCACCGTTTAGCTGTATCACAGAAACATCACCGCATATAGGAAGCAAATCTCCCGCATCTACCGTAGGCGCCGGGGTTATAGTAATATCCGCAATATCTGAAACCGCATTACAATTACCGTTTCCTGTAGTAGTCAAAGTCAACCGTACCGTACCTGCATCGATATCATCCTGTGAAGGGTGATAGGTAGTTACTATGCTGTTGGGATCATCAAATGTACCTGTTCCCGTGCTTGTCCATATACCACCTGTGGCTACCGTAACAGATCCATTTAAACCTACACCACTTACATCGGCACACACCGTTTGATTACCTCCCGCATCGGCCGTAGGTGCCGGTGTTACCACAAGTACCATCCTATCCCATACAGGACGACAAAGCCCGTTATCGGTACTAGTAAGGGTAAGCGACACAACTCCGGCATCCATATCAGCAGCAGATGGCTGATACGTAGCAGCAAGGTCCTGGTCGTTTGTAAAGCTACCGCTTCCCGATGTTGTCCACTCTCCTCCTCCTGAATGCAAGACCGATCCGTTCAATACCGCACCAATGGCATCAGCACATATGGTTTGATCCGGGCCTGCATCAACTACAGGCTGCGGATTAATGGTCAATAGTAGTTGATCTGTAACCGCATTACAGGTTCCATTACCGCTGGATGTCAACGTAAGCGTAACCGTTCCGTTTGTTGTATCAGCAGCAGAAGGATAATATCTTGCATTCAACGTAGTATTGTTGGGAGCGAAGGAACCCGTTCCGGTAGAAGACCATACCCCTCCGGAGGCCACGGTAACAGCTCCGGCAACCGGTGCATAAGCAGAATCTGCACAAATCGTATTGTCGGGGCCTGCATTAACGGTAGGCGCCGGTGTCAAAGTCAGGCGCATTTGATCGGACACCGCATTACAAGTACCATTTCCGGTGGTTGTAAGGGTAAAATCCACAAATCCGTCTTCCACATCTTGTGCCGAAGGAATGTATGTAGCATTTAAAGTAGCATTATCCGGATTAAAAGACCCGGAACCGGTCGTAGTCCATACTCCACCGCTTGCTACCGTAACCTGTCCGTTCAAAGTAAAGCCTCCGATGTCGCCACAACGTGTCATATCCGGTCCGGCATTAACAGTAGGCGGAGGCGTAATGGTTAAAACCATCAGGTCGGAAACCGCTGAGCAACTTCCATTTCCGGTTGATGTCAACCTAAGATTTATACTACCATCTGCCTTATCTGTTACCGAAGGGATATATACCGCATTAATTGTAGTTGCGTTAGGAGAAAATGTACCTGTTCCATCTGTAGTCCAAATACCACCTCCGGCATTTTGAACTGAGGCGGTCATCGGCACACTGTTAACATCACCACATACAGTCCGATCAGGACCTGCATTTACAACCGGTCCGGGAGGCAAGGTAATGGTCACTGTTGATGACACAGGCAAACACGGCCCATTGGCAGTTGTTGTTAATGTCAATGTTACAGAACCATTGCTTATTTCTGTAGCAGTAGGTTGATATGTTGCATTAAGGGTAGACGCATTAGGAGAATACGTACCTCCTCCACCCGACCAGGTTGCAGGAGATCCTGAGCCTTCCAACTGAACTGGAAAATCGTTGGTACAGACTGTTTTATTAGGTCCTGCGTTTACCGTAGGTATTGCCGTAAACGTAATCTGCATCTGATCGGTAACGGGGTTACACGCACCATGATTGGCAGAGGTCAATGTCAGGGTCACTGTGTTTCCCGGTGTTCTGTCGGCTGCTGAGGGGATGTATTGGGCATTCAAAGCACTTGCACTGGAAAAAGTACCACTTCCATTGGTAGTCCATACTCCTCCGCCTGCATTTGTCACTTGGCCGTTTAACTGAACAGAAGTTACCGTTCCACACAAAGTTTGATCACTCCCAGCATTTACAAGAGGTGTGGGGGCATAATTTATTTGCACCTGATCAGAAACCTGGTTGCAGTTACCGTTTCCGGTTGAAACCAGCGTCAAGGTAACACTGCCCTCAGCAACTTCCGAAGAGGTAGGTGTATACGTAGCATTCAACGCATTTCTGTTTGGAGAAAAAATACCACTTCCTCCAACCCAAAGGCCTCCTGAAGCTACTGTCACAGAACCGTTAAGTGTAACCGTAGAATTGTTGGCACATGAATTAATATCGTTACCTGCATTTACCACCGGTGCCGGTGTTATGGTAATCCCTACCTGGCTGGTAACGGGAGAACAGTTACCGTTGCCGGTCGTAGTTAAGGTTAATAAAGCAGAACCGTTGGTTCTGTCTGCAGCAGAAGGTATATAGGTAGCATTAAGTGTATTTGCATTTGGCGTAAAGACGCCTCCAGATCCTCCCGACCAAACCCCACCTGTCGCGACAGTTACCGAACCATTAAGGGTCACGGTTGAATTATTGGCACACACCGTTTGCGGGTTTCCGGCATTTGCCGTAGGGGCAGGGGTAAAAGTTATCCTCATCACATCTTCTACAGGTAAACAGTTGCCATTATCGTCTGATGTAAGGGTTAACTCCAGACTTCCTGCGGTAATCTCTGCTGGAGTTGGGGTGTAAACGGAATTCAAACTATTCGGAGAAAATGTGCCGTTTCCACCTGACCATACCCCGGCACCTGTAGAGGATGAACCCCCAAGGGAAACGGATGGATTGTTTGAACAAATATTTCTATCCGGCCCGGCATCCACCGTAGGAGCATCTGTAAAATTTATCACTACGTTGTCTGAAACCGGATTACATCCGGATCGCGTGGCAGTAAGAGTTAGGGTTACTGAACCATTGATTAGCTCCTGTGGAGTTGGATTATAAACAGCATTCAGGTCGTTTGGATTGGGACTAAACGACCCGGAACCTCCGGACCATGTTCTTGTTTGGGATGATCCCGTCACCTGGCCAGCCAACTGAACTGCGGAATTATTCCTGCAAATACTCTGATCTGGCCCTGCATTTACGACCGGTGCCGGAAGGAAGAATATCCTTAAGGTATCCCTTGCCGGAAGGCAATTCCCATTACCTGTCGTCTCCAGTATAAGAGCCATTACAGGCATGGCCGTTTCCATAGGAGCAGGAATATACGTAGCATTTAAGGTCTGCCGATTAGGACTAAAGGTACCCATACCTCCAATCCATTCACCACCACTGGCAACGGTTACAGACCCGTTCAGGTTTACAGTAGGATTATTGGAACATACAACGATCTGTTTGCTTGCAGGCCCTACATTAGCTGTCGGCCCGGGCGAAATGGTCACATCCATTGAAGAGCTTACAGGCGTACAATTATTTACGTCACTGGATGTCAGCGTAAGCCTTACCGAGCCATTGGTAATGTCCGTAGGTGAAGGGGTATAGGTTGCATTTAAATCAGAGGCATTAGAAAGAAATGTTCCTGATCCATTAGTAGTCCATGTTCCTCCATCTGCAATTGTAACGCTTCCGTTAAGACTCACTTGGGGGTTGTTGGCACAAACCATTTGATCCGACCCCGCATTTACAACTGGTGCAGGAGTTATCGTGTGGGTAACATTAGCCAAAACAGCATTGCAATTGCCATTTCCGGTACTTCGTAAGGTCAGGCTCACGGAACCGGAAGATATTTCAGCGGAAGAAGGTGTATATACTGCGGCCAAATCCTGACGGTTGGTACTGAAGTTTCCTGTTCCTCCAATCCATTCTCCCGTGCCTGGATTTCCTGCTGAGTTAGTAACCGATCCGTTTAGTGTAATAGCCACGTTGTTGGCACACACAGATTGCGGTGCTCCTGCATTAACAATGGGAGAAGGCGTAATGGTAATGCCCATTTGATCCTGCACAACATTACAATTTCCATTACCTGTTGAAGATAACGTCAATGTCAGGCCTTGAGCAGAAATTTCATCAGCAGAAGGGGTATATGTAGCATTTAAAGTTTGTCTGTTTGGGTTAAAAATACCAGCCCCACCGATCCATTCCCCACCCAAAGCACCAGTTATGGTACCATTAAGGGTCACCGAAGCATTGTTTGCACATACTGTCCGGTCTGTTCCGGCATTAACAACAGGTGCAGGTGTAATAGAAATGCTCATAGCGCTACTTACAGCATTACAGCTTCCATTACCTGTAGTAGTAAGCGTAAGGTTAACCGTTGTAAGATTATTCCGTTCATCAAGTGAAGGGGTGTACGTAGCATTTAAGGTTTGTCTATCCGGAACGAAAGTTCCTGTTCCACCTGTCCATTCCCCTCCGGTGGCTCCTGTCACAGATCCGTTCAGCGTGACCGTTGAATTATTAGCACAAACGGTCCTGTTACTTCCTGCGTTTACGGTAGGCGCAGGACTAATAGTAATAACCTTAGTTGCCTGAACCGGGTTGCATAATCCATTATCGGTAGAACGTAGGGTCAAGGTGACGCTACCATTGATAATTTCTGCTTCACTAGGCGTATATGAGGCATTAAGATCCGTCCTGTTTGTACTGAAACTGCTTGTCGTTCCACCAATCCATTCTCCCGTACCTGGATTCCCTGCTGAATTAACAACCGACCCATTGAGGCTTACAGAAGAATTATTGGCACATACCGTAACCGGTCCTCCCGAATTTACTATGGGTGCAGGAAGTATGGTAACAACCACGGTATCTCTTACAGGCAAACAGTTTCCATTTCCTACCGATGTAAGAATTAAATTAACTGAACCATTGCTAATATCGGTGGTAGAGGGTGCATAGGTTGTACTTGTAGAATTGGCATTGGCAAAAGCACCTGTACCGCCTGACCAGGTTCCACCTGTAGCACCTGTTACAGAACCTGTCAAAGTCACTGTTGCGTTATTGGCACACACCGTTTGGTCTGCACCTGCATTTACCACCGGCGGATTGGTGTAGTTGATGGTCATTTCATCAAACACTGGGTTACAATTGCCATGGTCTGTAGAAGTCAATCGTAGCGTGACACTATTATTATTAAGGTCTGTTTGAGTAGGAGTATATGTTGGGTTTAAAACGCCAGGGGGTGAAAAGGTACCACCGGCGCCCCCTGTCCAGGTAAAACCACCGGCATGAGCAATGGAGCCATTAAGCGTCACCACAGCATTGTTTTTACAAACCGTACGATCCAGGCCTGCATTTACAATTGGAGCCACCGTGATATTAATATCTACTTCATCGGAAACGGCGCTACATAAGCCATTACCTGTACTTGTCAATGTTAACCTTACAAAACCGGCATCTACTTCAGCCTGTGAAGGCGTATATTCTGTAACCGGTGTAAATTGGCTTGAATAATCCCCTGAGCCTCCTGACCAGGAGCCACCGGTTGCAACAGTAACTTCTCCATTAAGGGTTACTGTTCTGTTATTGGCGCACACAGTAAAATTATCGCCTGCATCAACCGTAGGAGCTTGTGTAAAGGATATCGAAGTAGACTGATCCACAGGAAGGCAGGACGCATGTCCGTAAGCCCGCAAAGTAAGACTAACATTCCCGTTTTCAACCTCAGTTGCCGTAGCTGTATAGGTTGCATCCAGGGTATTTCGGTTAGGAAAAAATGATCCGTTGCCACCAAGCCATTCAACAGATACGGCGTCAGTAACCGTACCGCTTAATGGTGTGGACGGATTATTGGCACAAGAAGAAAAAGGGCCATTCAAACTGATTGTTGGCGCAGCGACAATGGTATGGGTGAGCTGATCCGATTCGGGAGGGCAGTTGCCGTTACCACTTGTTGTAACCGTATGTGTTATTACATTCCCGGCCATATTTTCGGCAGCCGTTGGTGTATAAATAGGATTTAAAACTGCATTGGAAGTGGAATAATTAGCCACATTACCGCCTGTCCAGACTACCCCGGTGGCCATTTGAACCGAACTGGTCAGTTCAACCGCAGGGTTATTGGTACAGCTAACAACATCAGGCCCTGCCGTTACCGCTATCGGAGATGGATTCGCTGTTACCGTAACACTTGCCACGGTTGGAGGGCAATTAGTGGCATCGGTAACTGTTACCGTATAGGTATCCTGATTAACGCTTATTGTTTGAGTATTGCCTGCCGGTGCTCCATTTGATTGCCGGACCCAGGAGTAATTATAAGGAGCAAGCCCTCCGCTAATATTTGCAGTTACAGAGGTATTGCTTCCACCAAAACAAATATTAGGATTGGGAGGTGAAAACGTAATTGCTTTATCATCAACAAATGTCACCCGTACGGTCTGAATCACTACATCACCACCACAACCACCTGCTGGCGTACCACGCACCTCATAATCAACATAAGGAGGATAGCCTGGTTGGGCATTTACGGTAGTGGTAGCGCAATTAGAAGCACAACTTAAAAAATGGTTATATTGTCCGGGAGTACCGGGGTAAATGGAATTCCATTGAATGGTATTGGTTTCATACCCTTCTGCGGACAACACACCCTGACAGCCATCGCTCACATAAGTAGGAGGAGACACGGAAGGCTTGGCAATGGAGGTTACCTGAAAGGTATTCCAGTTGCTTCCTGGCTTACAATAATTAATATAATGAGGACCAGACCCTTCCATACAGACAGGCGTACCTCCCTGACGGGGTGGCTGAGCACAACTAATGGTATAGTCCAGATTGTCCGGCATAGCCCCACCCAATACATTGAAATTAATTCGTTCTGCATCCGGGTGAAGAGTTACCACAAAGAGAATACAATTAATGTTATTTGCTACCCCACAACATTGCCCACTTCGGGTAATTCGGCCATTGGCAAACTCATGAAAACTCGTCCAAACGCAATCGACTTTTGAACTTAAATCCACTTCTATAACAGGAACGCCAGCATTACACCCCCCAAGTTGGGCGTAAGAAGTTTTCGCTGAAAACAGCAAAAGCAGAAATAAACCTCTCCAAAAAAGTTTTTTAAATATTCTCATTTATGTACCGCAATCCATATTAATTTAATACCTGTTATACGCAAGGAAGCAGATTTAGTTGAGAGCCTGACGGAGCTTTTATGTAGAAAATATTACACTTTGTCGAAATTTAGTTATGTTTTCAAAACAATAATCCTGTTTTTTAAATAACGAGTTTCATAGAAAGACAAAAACCGGATTATTATATAAATACTTACTATTAAAATTAATTACAAATCCTGCTCAGATTCATAGAAATGGCTCTCTCTATAAGTTTTTTAAAATTATTTTTTGTTGGTGTTTCAAAAACAATGTAATTACTTTATATTTAAATATCTTTTGCCAAAAGATAAAATAATAAAAAAAAATATTTGAATAGTTATATCCTTTTATTCTTGTTCTCGTAAACGTCCCTAGAAACTCAATTCAGCTTAATGAAGGCATTTTATTACATATGGCTTTTACTTCTTTTTACGGCAACGGGAACTTTTGCCCAGGATGTTCAATTCAGCCAGTTTTATGCTGTACCAACCCATCTGAACCCCGCTTTTGTAGGAAGTGCTCATAAACCAAGGGCCATACTTCATCAAAGAGTTCAATGGCCCGGCCTTCAGGCAAGGTATATAACATCCTTCTTCTCAGGAGATACATGGGTTCAAAAATACAGAAGT
>JBKBXU010000188.1:0-8921 GCA_046313675.1 Cytophagaceae bacterium | reverse complement strand
TTATGGAATTGAAAAATAAAAGGGAAATATAGTCTTCATATCCACTGGGATGCTTCAGGATTTTATTGATTCGCCTTTTCTCAGATTTTATTACCTGTGTCCTTGACTCTTTCTCTTTTGACAATATTTCTTTTTCCTCCAAACTATCTCCATTAAGAAGGCTCATCTTCATGAGTAGTTGAAATTTCAACCATTTTTTTAGTCTCTGATTCAGAATATCTTCCGTCTCGGGAAAATTAGGGGAGGGATGGCTCTGGAAAGAAATGAATTCTTTTTCGGTGAATGAAAAAGGCTTGTCGGTTAATAGAAGTAGCCTTTTTGGTATTTTAATAACCGGCTTTTATATAATTCGGCTACCATAGGCATAAAATTCCATGAATCGCCATTCATGTCACCTGCGATGGTGTTTTGGTGTTTTCTGATTTCATCAATATCAGATTGGAGAAAGAATAGATGGTGTGGGTCCAGGTAATCGATTAATTTGGTAACAACTGTGGAGCAAAATGCAGAGTCATAACTTTTGGGATTGTAGTGGTTGTCTTCTAGTGCCACTTTTAACAAGGAGGCTTGTTTTCTGATCAAATCGTAGTTTTGGCCCAAGGCAATTTGGCTCAGAAACAGAAAATATAATGTGGCTATAGTTAGAAATAGCTGAACAAGCTTGTTCATTTTATTTTTCAGGTCTGTTAAAGGAATAGTCCAGGGTAAATGTAATAGAATCTTCCGAATTCTCGATCTAAAAAAGTTATTTATAGACTAATTTGTAGTTATTGTAATGGTTTTTCTGGCAATAGTCTAATTTTTAAGATTGTTTCAGGTGCGAAACCTGAAACAATCAGTTTATTTAATTAAGCCTTGGGATGTTGTTAAGTGGTAGGGTTTAACAGCATCCTCCACCCGGTGTACAAGAATTAATTTCGGGTTTTTCAGCGTAAACGGTTATACTGTAAATGCCCATTCCCTGCTCTTTCATTTTTCTAAGCTCTTCAGTTGAGAGATAGTTTAATAATATTTCATCCGGAATGAGAATTTCTCTTTCTTTTTGAAGCTTGACGTTTGTAAAGCCTGCCTTGGCAATTACATTCAGGTATTCTTCTTTTTTAATAGCTCCAGCGACACATCCGGCATACATTTCCGCTTCTTTTTTAATGGCTTCCGGCAGGTCTCCTTTTAGAACTACATCAGAGATACTGAAGTGCCCATTTGGCTTTAAGATTCTGTATACTTCTGCAAAAGCTTTAATTTTATCAGGAACTAGGTTCATAACACAGTTGCTTACTACCACATCGGCTCGATTTGCTGTCATAGGAATATCTTCGATGTCACCAAGACGAAATTCTACATTTTTGAAGCCCAGCTTTTCGGCATTTATTTTAGCTTTTTCAATCATGGTTTCTGTCATGTCTATGCCAATTACACTGCCTTCTTCACCTGTTAAGGAGCGAGCAATGAAGCAATCATTTCCTGCGCCAGAACCCAAATCTACTACGGTATTACCTTTTTTAATTTGGGCAAATTCTGTTGGAAGCCCGCAGCCAAGTCCCAGGTCAGCATTGGGGGCATAGCCTTCAAGGTTGGAATAATCTTCGCTCATAATGGTATAAGTTCCACAGCCGCCTGCACCGCAACAGCTTGTTTCATTTTGCTCTTTTGACTGTTGGGCTATTTGGCTGTATTTTTCTCTGACCAGATTTTTGAGGTTTTCGTTTTGTTCCATTGTATTAATAGTTTTACTGTTAGTTTTATATTTATTTATTGCAATATTGCGATTATGTTAGTCAAAAATAGTCAACAACAACCACTGTTGTTATAGGTGTTAAATAAAGCATTGAGGCTTTTCTTTGCTTCCTTCCATACTTTTTCATTAATGCAGTAACAGATACTTGTCCCTTCTATTTCACCCTGGATGATCCCTGCTTCTTTGAGTTCCCGAAGGTGTTGCGATATAGTAGACTGCGCCAGGGGGAGTTCTTCAACCAAATCTCCGCATATACAGGACTTTTTCTTAACAATCACTTCCAAAATGGCTATACGGGCAGGATGGCCCAGTGCTTTTGCCAGCCTTGCCAATCTGTTTTGTGTGTCGTTAAATATATGTGTTTTAGTAATCCCCATATTTTTATTTATATAACGCAATATTACGATAGAAGGTTTTAAAAAACAAGTGGTGAAATGTGAAAAGCGAGACTAGCCTTTATTTTACATTCCACCACTCCTAATTCATTGAACGTCCCCACTTCTTATTTTATGTTATATACAGTCATGCATTAAGAATTTCTCGATTTTTTCTCGTTCTCTATCCTTTTAGTATTTTCTCTATGTTGAGACCTCTTGCCGTAATGTAAATAAAGGCTTATTATAGTTTTACGAGTTTGGTGGTCTTTTGGCCTTCGTCCGTTAAAACATGCAATATATACATACCTGCCGGAAGATCTTGTCCCAGGGTTTCACGGTTTTCCCCCATTCCTGTGTAAAGTAAATTTCCTGTCATGTCGACTATTTTGTATTCAAAGGAGCCGTCCACTTCCAGGGTAAAAGAATCTTCGGAAGGGTTAGGATAGCAAAAGATGTTCGCATCAGAAGTCTTTAATGTACTGTTTGGCGTCACATCTTCAAATTTCATGTAATTAAAATTGAATCCTCCGCTGATCACATCAATGCGCATGATTTGTTCTCCCTCATTTAGAACAACATCCTCTACTACTACATCGGTATAGGTATAATCTTCCCACCAATTGGCAGCCGTTGAGGTGGATGGTGTTTGTATTTCGAAGGCTTCCTGACCGTTGAAGGACACGGTGAACCTGCCATTTCCCCCTGAGGCTATGCGGAAAGTTATTTTGTAGAGGCCATTACGTTCCACATTGACGGTGTACTCCAGCCATTCATTGTTTTCGATCCAGGCTATGATATAATCATTATTATCGTCATCAGGGCCAGCTATATCCACACCTTCGTCGGGTCGGAACTGTCTGCCCTGATTAACATCCGGACTTGTATCGTAGTAAGCAACGTTTTGGCCTCCAAGGTCAAATTCTTCCGCTGGAATTGTTCCGGGTATGGCATGTGGTATCCCATTAAAGGGTGTTTGTACTATAAGGGAAAGTGTCACGGTTTGACTGATAACTTCCCCGGTGTGGGCATTACTTAGCACCACATAATATTCACCCACATGGCTTTCATCAGCTTCGGCAATGGTATAAATGCTTTGATCCGCATCGTCGATCTCCTCGCCTTGAAAATACCACTGGTAGGAGATAGGCTCTTCTCCGGCTGCTCGTACCTCAAAGCTTGCTTCTTCACCTGCACGTACTTGTATACTTCGTGGTTGTCTTGTTATTACGACTTCATCTCCAAGCAGGCTTTCAAGGTAACCGCGAAGCCATTGCATAGCCAAGCGCTCCGATCCGTCTTCGTTCAGGAGGCCACTGGTACCATGGTTTTCGGGATAATCTTCTCGGTCCACTACCCAGTTAATGTCGGCCATATAGCCCCATAGGGTAACGCCTATCACATTTGGGTGTTCCCAGAATACAGGGAATTTTTCTGCATAGCGGTCTCTTTGTTCTTCTTCCGAATCTGTCCCTGAGCCGCTGGTGATGTCCAGTTCGGTAATGTAAATTGGTAAGCCCGTCTCTTCACTTATCCAGTCCAGATTTGCCTGTATATCTTCTGCCGACAGGTTATCTACGTTGAAATAATGGCATTGTAAGCCTACCGCATCAATCAATCCCCGCTCGTTAAGAACTTCAATCATTTCCAGGTATTGCTCAATGGTATTGGGTGTCATACCATGATTGCTGATGACCCCGTAATCATTTATATGTAGGACTGCATTTGGGAAATACGCTCTTGCTTTGGCAAAGCTCCATATAAGGAAATCGTATCCTGTCCCGTAGGGGCCGTATTCTTCTTCATGCTCTGCTAAAAATGGATTGTCAGCGCCGTTGTTACGCCCTCCAATGGCATCCAGATAAAGAAGCTCAGGTGCATGGTCGGGTAAGAACTCGTTGGCTACTTCCAAAATATCCGTATCATGGTAACGCTCGGCAAATGTGGAAAACCATTCTTCGACTTTAGCACGTTGTTCTTCTATGGTTAAATCTTCCATCCACGTTGGTTGTTGGGAACCCCAAACCATGACATGTTGGCGAAATGGAATGTTATTGCTCTTGGCATAATTATATATCAGGTCAAGGTCAGCCCAATTGTAGGTACCCATGTTTCCCTCTACAATACCCCATTTGCCGGCATTTTCAGGACTGACCTGATTCCAATAGTCCCCGAAGTTTTCCGGTACAACAGGTGCATAGTCCCAGTGGCTGGGCATAATATTTCCTAGAAATTTTTCTTGTCCTGCAGCAAGCTGTGCCAGAGACTGAAAGGAATTGCTTAATAAAAGAGTTAACAAAGTAATCCTAAATGAAAGATTAAAAATTAGGGGTATATTTTTTTTCATAGTAGTAAATTTATTGGAGAATCGACGCTCTTTTAGGGTCTAATAAGTTGTAATGTTACAAAATAAAATCATTAAAGTTCAAATTTTATGACTTTGTTAGGGCAAATTTAAAAAATATGAACCATGGAGTCTGATTTGCGTAAGGAATAAGTAAGCTTATTTATCAACTACTTAAAATTGAGAAATATGAAACAGGCATTACGCTTATTCCCACTTACCCTACTTGCTTTTTTTGTGCTATTTTCAAGCTGCAAAAAAGAGGAAGAACCGACACCTTCTGGCAATAATAATAATACCAATACACATTTCCCGGGTGATACCGAAGGAATAATTACCATAGATGGTAAAACAACGGAGGTTTCGGGACGTAGCAATGATTCTGAATTTGGCTTTATTATGAATCCCCGTAATATGAATCCACCAAATAGTTACCCGGTAGTAAATGTTTCCTTTAATTCCAGGCCAACCGAGGATGGAACCTATAATCTGAATGTTATTGGGATTAGTATTTCGGTACACGAATCTGAGCAAAATAGTGATCGCTTTGCCTCAGGAAGTACCGGCAGTATTGACGTTAAAATAGAAGGTAGCACCCTTGTAGCAAGTTTTGAAGATGTAACATTGACCAATTCATCGGGTGATAGTAGAGTAGTATCTGGATCCATTACCTGTTACTAAAAACAATAAAGTCCGGAAATATGAAATTCCCGGACTTTATTGTTTCTCTACATTTTTTTAGCCGGTTCAGAATAGCCCTGTTTTTTCAGAATAATGGAAATCCTGATAATTTCTTTGAGATGCCCCGCCGCACCTTTCAGACCTGTTTTGTGATAGTATTCTTTTTCATTCGTATAGCGGTTGGATTTATTATAAATACGGATTTGCGCACATACATCTTTCAGGTTTGTATGGAGTTCAATCAACAGATGCACCAGTTGCGGGGCCAGATACTCTGAGTATTTCATGTTTATAATACTCCAGATATCGTCTGCTTTTTCATTGAAGTACTCATAATTATCATCGGAAAATAAATCCAGGTTAATTTTGGATGCCAGTTGTTCAGTGTCTAAATCCTCCAGATCATTAAGTAAGGCTTCTCTTTGTATGCGTATCTGGTTTGGGATATCATCTTCGGCGTATTCTATTTTTAAAGAAGGATGAAAAGAGAATACACGGGTTGAAATACCATCCCGTATGCGGTTTACATTTCGTGCGATCAGGTAATCAACGTGCTTTTGAACCACACGCCACCGTTTAGTTTTGGTCTTGACCAGCATCACATCAATGATAAACAGTGTGAATGCAGCTCCTAATATTTCGGAAACAAGGTTTAGAGAGAGGTCTTCATGGTAACGGCGCAAGAATAATGAAAAACCTATACCTAATAAAACAACAAGGTAGATGATGATCGGTGTGTCGGATTGTGCAAAAAGTCTTTTTTGGATTTGTTCCCTTAAAGGGAGCTTCGATTTTTTCATAAGTTGGTGTTCCTTCTAACGCATAAATTTAACAAGATACAGAGTAAAAGAAAATTTTTGTAAGGTTGATGCTTTAAGTGATCGATATAGGAACTTTGCAGGAAATGTTTAGTTTAACCCTGAATATGCAATAGAACTTTCCATTGCATATTCAGGGTTAAATAAAAAAAGGTTGATAATGTCAACTAAATTTACGAACTTTAACTTATGAATTACGAAGATCAGCCATTAGGTCTATTGTTAGGAGATACGCTCAGGTTGTTATCTAAAAGTATCCGGGTCAAATTTATTAAATTGGGTATGCCTGTTTCTCCTGACCAGTTTGGCCTGCTGAATCTAATTGATCAAAAGGAAGAAAGTCAGCAAACGGAATTGGCTGATATAATGGCAAAAGATAAATCTGCCGTTTTGAGACAGTTAGATAGTCTGGAAAGAAATGGTTTGATAAGTAGGAGTATAGATGGAAATGACCGGAGGAAGAAAAACCTTGTTGTAACACCTGAAGGTGCTCAAATTATAAAGCAGGGACGAGGGATTATTGATGCATTGATGGATGAATTAACAAAAAATGTGCCATCAGACGATCTTTATACGTTCAAAAAAATATTGAATCAAATGAAAAAGAACGCAGAATAAAATTTTTTGATTAAAAAGTTGATATTATCAATAGTTGTTTGTATCACTTAAAATATATATTCTTATGAAAAACTCACTAATCTTTAAAAACGCTATTTTGGGCGGTTTATGCGCCTTGTCAGGGAACTTGCTTATTTTCTATTTCTTTCGGGTTGTCCTGGGGGTGGAATTCCTGTTGCCTGCCCACGACGGTTCCGGACTTGTCGCACTACCAGCCTGGGATATTCCAGTATCGTCATTTGTTCCCGCTGTTGCCGGCGGACTTATTTTCATGCTGTTAAAAAAGACTACAGCAAAACCGGAGATAATCTTTATCATCATCAGTATTACAGTATTAATGCTGTCCTTCCTGCCATTACTGATCGATGTTTCATTGGCTGTAAAAGCAGGTTTTTTTATCATGCATGTTTATGCGGCTGCAATTATTACATGGTTTATTCTTAAGAGCCGGATTTCTTTAACTACAAGCATATAAATAGGCATCAATGGAGAAAAATATTTTACTTACCGGAGCCGGAGGAAATGTTTGCAATGCTGTTTTAAAGCATCTGCCACAGTATATTATTGAAAAATCTTATACAACTACCATAGATCCACAAAGAGCTACTGATAATATCAGGGTGCTGGATCTTGAAAACACTGAAACGTTTACATTAGCCTTAAGAGGGATAAAAACGGTTTTTCTGCTTCGTCCTCCTCACATTTCAGATGTAAAAAAATACTTTGCCCCATTTATCAATACCTGTAAAATTGAAGGGGTAAGTCACATTGTGTTCCTATCTGTGCAGGGGGCAGAAAAAATAAGATTCATACCACATGCTAAAATAGAGAGCATCATTCAGAAAAGTAAGATTCCCTATACTTTTATCAGGCCGTCTTATTTTATGCAAAACCTCTCCACAACCTTAAAGAACGATATCAAAGAAAAGCAAAGAATATTTTTGCCGGCAGGTAAAACTCCTTTTCTCTGGATTGATGTCATGGACATTGGCAAGGTGATTTCCGTGGTTCTTTCCAATCCTGAAAAGTTTGTCAATACGGCACTTACCTTAACTGGAAGCGATTTACTGAATTTTGATGAAGTTGCGGAATTACTGTCAAAATCCATAAAGAAAAATATCAACTACATTAATCCGGGTCTTCTAAGGTTCTTCATGCATAAAAAAAGAGAGGGTTGCCCGTCAGGATATATTCTGGTACTTATCATGCTTCATTTCTTTGCCCGCTTTCAGGCTTTACCGGAAATTACCTCTACAGTTAAAGAAGTTACAGGAAGTGAACCAAATGATGTAAAAACTTTTATTGAGCAACATAAAGATTATTGGATATGAAAACCATTTCAGTATTTGGGGCGACCGGGAAAACCGGTGTCCCTTTTGTAAAACAAGCATTAGAAAAGGGCTATTTCGTCCGGGCCTTGGTACGAAAACCCGGCAAAGTAAAGTTTACCAACCCCAATCTTTTATTGATTAAGGGAGATGTTTTAGATCCTACAAAGGTGAATGAGGTGATTTCTGGTAGTGATGCGGTTGTATCTTTGTTAGGCCATGTTAAAGATTCACCCGAAGACCTGCAAGTGAAGGCGATTAAAAATATTATTCAGGCAATGGAAATGGCAGGGGTTACCCGGCTAATCTCCGTAACAGGTGGTGGGGTAAGAGATCCTCAAAATGACCAGCCGGGCTTTATGGATAAGCTAATTGTGTACATTATGAAAAATCTGGCTGGTAAGGGAGCCAGAGCTGCTTTATTGGATGGAAGGGCTCATGCGGAGATGATCAGGCAATCGGGGCTTGACTGGACAATCGTAAGAGGGCCTATGCTCACCGATGACCCTGCAAAAGGAAATTACCAGGTAGGTTATGTGGGGAAATTAAAAGGTTTTAAATTGACCAGAGCTGACCTTGCCTCTTTTATTCTTGTAGAAATTGAAAAAAATAGTTTCATTAAAAAAATGCCATTTATCGTAAATTAATTCGTATGAAAAAGATAATACTATTTTTCAGCCTGTTTGCACTTTGGATTCCTCTTCAGGCACAGGACAAAGGGAAACTTATAATCAATGTTTCTGATATCAGAAGTGATGAGGGTAATATTAAGGTAACCATTTATACTACGGAAGATGGATTTCCTATGGATCCTGATAAGGCCATCAAAATAGTTTATGGAGATATAAAAGCGGGCAGAGCCAAAATTGTAATAGACGGCCTTGAGGAGGGAACATATGCTTTTGCACTGCTGCATGATGAAAATAAAAATGATAAATCTGACAGCAATTGGATTGGTATGCCAAAAGAAGGTATTGCAGCATCCAATAATGCCAAAGGTTCATTTGGGCCGCCTAAGTT
>JBKBXU010000187.1:0-8938 GCA_046313675.1 Cytophagaceae bacterium | reverse complement strand
GATAACGTATATTTTTTTTTTATGCTTATAAAGCTGGAATGAATATTCTATTTTACTATACCTTGTCCCTGAATTAAATCATCTGCCTGAATGATGGAGGTCATTCATTTTTGCTGCAAAGGGGCGTATTTTTGCAATAATGAAAGAACTGTCACCACTTCCGGCTAAAGAAATGAAAAACCTTCAATGCTATCATTGTGGAGATGATTGCCCGGATGGTTCTTTACTATTTGAAGAAAAATATTTCTGCTGTAATGGGTGTAAGGCCGTGTATCAGCTTTTAAGTTCAGGGAATGCTTGTGAATACTATCAGATCGAAAAAACACCAGGAAATAAAAGCAGTTGGGAAAAACACGATCTGGATTACCTTGATGATGAAAATATCAAACTTAAGCTTTTGTCTTTTTACGATGGAGAGATAGGGCGGATCACTTTTTATATCCCTTCTATACATTGTAGTTCCTGCATATGGCTTCTTGAAAATCTGGAGCGCCTTCATAAAGGAGTTATGCATTCGAGAATAAATTTTATGCGTAAGGAAGTGACGGTCACTTTTCGGGAGCAGGAAATTGCTCTTAAAAAATTGGTAAGACTTCTGGATGATGTTGGTTATATGCCCCGTATCAGCTTGGAAGAGATAAACCGCGGGAAGGAAAGTAAAAAAGATAAAAGCCTGTACTACAAAATAGGTATAGCCGGTTTTTGTTTCGCTAACATTATGATGCTTGCTCTTCCTGATTACCTCGATAATCATGACGTAATGGAGGATTCATTCAGGAAGTATTTTGGCTACCTGAGCCTTTTACTTGCTTTGCCGGCATTTTTATATGGCGGTTCAGATTATTTGGTTAATTCCTGGAAAGGCCTTAAAAAGCGCATGTTGAATATAGAAGTTCCCATAGCTTTAAGTATGCTTGCCTTATTTTTCAAAAGTGTTTATGAAATTTTATCACATACAGGTCCCGGTTATTTGGATTCCTTATCCGGGCTAGTGTTTTTTCTTTTAATAGGTAAGTGGTTTCAGTCTCGCACCTATGAAGCTTTGTCTTTTGATCGTGATTTTCGGTCGTATTTTCCAGTGGCCATAAAAGGTAAGCGCAATGGTGTTGAGAAAAGTATACCCGTGACGGATGTTAAACCTGGTGACCGTATTTATGTCAGAAGTAATGAGCTTATTCCTGCCGACTCTGTTTTAATTAACGGTAAGGCCAGTATAGACTATAGTTTTGTGACAGGAGAATCTAAGCCTGTTTCAAAGTATGAGGGGGATAAAGTTTTTGCGGGAGGAAGGCAAAAGGGTGCTATGATAGAATTGGAAGTGCTCAAGGAAATTTCTGCAAGTCAAATTACAGAACTCTGGAATGACGAGGCTTTTGTAAAAGAGTCAAGAAGCAAAATTTCCGATATTACTGATAAAGTCAGTTTTTACTTCACTCCTTCTGTTCTTATTGCAGGAGTTTTGACTTATACCTTTTGGGCATTGACAGATCCTTCATTGGCTATGCACGCATTGGCATCTGTGTTCATCGTGGCTTGTCCCTGTATCTTTGCCCTGGCGATTCCCTTTGCATTTGGTAACAGCATGAATATATTAGGAGCAAGGGGTTTGTATCTTAAAAAACCAGACCTTTTGGCAAACCTTGCCAAGGCAGATGCCATCATTTTTGATAAAACCGGAACGCTCACCAGGACGGATATTTCTGATGTTTCTTATGAGGGCGAAATGTTAACCGAAGAAGAAATAATCATGGTCGCTTCACTTGCTGCCCAGTCGACACATCCCTTAAGTGAAGCAATCTATAAGCATTTTAAATCTAAGGCAGTGATAGATGTGGTGGATTTTACGGAGGAGCCCTCTAAGGGGATTGGTGCCAGGGTTGGGGAAGCACTTGTACGATTGGGTTCAGCCGTCTTTGCAGGTGCCCCAACAATAAATCATGAGAAAAATAATTCCTGTGTTCATATAAACATTAGTGGCAGGTACAAGGGAGTTTTCTATATAAAAAACAAATACAGAAAGGGTTTTGATGAATTGATAGTTTCATTGGCAAGAAATTATGACCTTCATTTACTTTCAGGAGATAATGAAAGCGAGAAGCCTTTTTTGCAAACCTTGTTCAGAAATCCTGAGAATTTACATTTTAATTTACAGCCTTCTGATAAGTTAAATTATATTAAAAAACTCAAGGCGGAAGGTAAAACAGTAGTGATGATAGGTGATGGGTTAAATGATGCCGGAGCATTAAAGGAAGCTGATTTTGGTATAAGTATTTCCGATGATGTATATAATTTTTCACCTGCTTGTGATGCCATACTTGATTCTAAATCTCTCACACGTTTGGGGAAATTTATCAATTATGCCAAATCAAGCCTTACCATAGTCTGGCTGGCATTTGCCTTGTCTCTTGTTTATAATTTTACGGGTTTGGGGTTTGCAATTCATGGGATTTTAAGCCCTTTAGTCGCTGCTATTCTTATGCCTTCCAGTGCTATTTTTATAGTCTCTTTTGTAAGCTGGGCTACTTCTTTGGCAGGGAAGAAACTTTAATTTAAAATGTGCAATAGAATTTTCTCTTAGGTTAAAAGAGAATAAAAACTGGCTTATGATAAATCAAAGCCGTTTCATTTTTTAATATAATATTCTTCGGTTAAGGAACCAACCGGTGATACTGCATCTTTCCCTGTTAGCCGGGGCAACTTCATGTTCAATACTACTGTCAAAAACAACCAAGGTTCCACCTTTTGGAAGCACGCTAATTACTTCTTCTGACCCATCTTGTTGGGGTAAATATATTTTCAGATGTCCTCCATTTTCCTCCTGCCAATCATAATTCAGGTAACATACTACTGAGATTTTTCTTCCTGAATCGTTTTTAAACTGATCTGAATGTCTTTGATAGCCGGCTCCGGAGGGGTAAATCGCAAAGTGCATTTCCAGGTCAACGAGTCCTAAAAAGAATGTTTGATTAAAATGATCAGAAATCTTCTGAAGGTTTATAAAGAAAGGATGATTCTGAAAAACTTGGTCATTTCGATCAATCCATTTAATAAAATCTCCCCTGATTTCTTCTTTTATTGAAGTGTTGTTTCTGTTGCCAATTCCTGCTTTCTTAAAATGTCCATGTTCAAAATGCGCTGTTAACTCATTTCTAAGCAAGTGTATTTCATTAAGCGAAAGAAAATTTTCCAGTACGCTGTATCCTTTTTCATATAATTCATTGGATAGCGTGTTCAGTAGGCCATCTTCCAGATGACCTGTCTGAAGAACATTAGGTTCCATAGTTTCAAATAACTCTGTTGAAAGATAGCATTTTTTTTAAATTGCAGGTTAATAGCAAACGAAATTCTATATAATATTGTTCGAAAAACATAATTAGACTGCTTATGGCTTATTTAAACAAAATATTTCCGTTTATACTCCTGATTATTATTATTTCCTGTACAGGAAATAATAAAGTTTCTGAATATTCAGAAGAAGATGTTCGTGCAGAATCTCAACGTCTTAATGATTTTTTTGAGCGTTTGTACAATGAATATGTAGATATGCATCCTGAAACCCAGTCTTATCTTGGTATAAAGAAAGACTATGATAAGTGGGATGATAATTCAGAAGATCATAATGAACGGATGTTTCAACGTGGCCTTGCCAACTACGAAGCCATGAAGGATAGTTTTAATTTTGATATGCTTGCCAGACAGGAACAAATAAGTTACCGTTTATTTGAACATAACATTCAGATGCAAAAGGAGGGGCGTGCCTTTAGGTTTCACAATTATCCCGTGAACCAGCTTTTTGGTTTGCATTCTTCAGCACCTTCTTTTTTAATTAATATTCACCGGGTTGATAGTGTGGCAGATGCCAAAGCTTATATTTCCAGACTGGAGGGTATGAAGCCTTTGTTTGAGCAATTTATTGAGAATATCCGTGTCAGGGAAAATAAAGGGATCTTGCCCCCCAAATTTGTTTTTGAACGAGTCATTGATGATTGTCGGGGAGTAATAAAAGGGGAGCCATTTCAAAAACACGGAGAGCACTCTAATTTGCTTGCAGATTTTACAGGTAAAGTGAATAAGCTTGATATTTCTCAAGCTGAGCGTAATTCTTTAATTAAAGAAGCACGGACAGCAATGACAGCTTATGTTCAGCCTGTTTATGAACGACTCATATCATATTTAATTGAATTAGAGAAGAAAGCAACATCGGATGATGGTGTTTGGAAGTTACCCGATGGGGACAAGTATTATCAATATGCATTAAAAAGGAATACTACTACAGATCTGACGCCCGAAGAGGTTTTTGAGACAGGTAAGAATGAAGTAGAAAGAATTAAAGGTGAAATGCATAAAATAATGGATCAGGTGGGTTTTGATGGTGACCTTAATGCTTTTTATGAATATCTGAGGAAAGATCCTAAGTTTTACTACCCCAATACAGATAAAGGTCGGAAGGCTTACCTTCAACGTGCAGAAGAAATCCTGGACAGCATGAAATTAAGATTGAATGAGCTTTTTATTACACTTCCAAAGGCCGATTTAGTGGTAAAACCTGTAGAATCTTTCAGAGAAAAATCGTCTCCTGCAGCTTTTTACCAATCACCTGCGCCTGACGGTTCCCGGCCGGGGATATTTTATGCAAATACGTATGATATGAGTACCATGGCGAAGTATGAAATGGAAGCGCTTGCTTACCATGAAGGCCTTCCAGGGCATCATATGCAGATAGCCATTGCACAAGAGATCGAGGGCTTACCAAAATTTCGCAGGTTTGGAAATTATACTGCTTATGCTGAAGGATGGGGCTTGTATTCTGAATTGATACCTAAGGAAATGGGTTTATATGAAAACCCATATTCGGATTTTGGCCGTTTGACAATGGAAATGTGGAGGGCTTGCAGGTTGGTTATTGATGTAGGGCTTCACCATAAGAAATGGTCCCGCGAGGAAGCCATAGATTACTTATGTACAAATACACCCAATAATTTTACTGATTGCCGCCGTGAAATTGACAGATACATTGTTTTGCCGGGTCAGGCAACTGCATACAAGGTTGGAATGATAAAGATTCTTGCCTTGCGCCAGAAGGCACAAAGTGAGTTGGGCGATCGATTTGATATGCGCAGGTTTCATGATGCACTCCTTACAGATGGCGCTTTACCCCTTAACATCCTTGAGGAAAATATAGATGAATGGATAAAGAATGAGAAGGATCGCTCAGAGGCTGTTTCTGTAAAATAAGATGCTAGTTGAATATAAAAAGAGAAAGCCGGAATTCCCGGCTTTCTCTTTTTTATGTGTATGCTTAATTATAAACTTTGATGATGAATATATTATCCTTAAGTTTTTTAAGTTGTTGTGGCCTTTTCAGGTCTTTAAGTTGATTATGCCTGTTAAGAATGATGGGTTCGTTTAAGGTGTCGCCTTCTAATTCATCTATCAGGTTAAGCAGGTACTGTGATTTTATGGCAAATGCGGCACTTTCCACACCCATATGTTTTCCACTGATCACTCCGATTATCTGTCCTTTTTCATCAATAAGTGGTCCACCACTGTTTCCGGGGTTAACAGGTACAGAAATCTGATATGAGGTAGTGTCACCTTCAAATCCGGTGCTTGAGCTAATAGACCCTTCACCATATACGATGTCTTCTTTGGGGTAACCCAGAGTATATACTTTTTCACCCAGATCAGCAGGATGGCTGGTAATTATGTAGGGAAGATGAGTAAACCCGGAGAAACTAGTATCAATAATCTTCAGAAGGGAAAGATCTCTTAATTTATCACGATAGACCACTTTTACTTCAAATTCCTGCTCTGTATGGGTGTTTTCCACATAAATTCTTTGAGCTCCTTTGACAACATGATAACTCGTTATAAGATAGCCATTAGGCGAGATGGCAAAGCCGGATCCGCTGAAGTTTGCTTGCAAAGACGGATTCGTTTCTTTTTTTGCCTCCGTAGAATGTATATCATTGAGGATTTCCGACTGAAATTTTTTAATCTTGTCCAGATCTCTTCTCAATTGTTTATAATAGACACTCTGGCTTTCCTCCAGGGATTTCATATAGTTGGATATTACAAAAAATGAGGCCCCCAGGAAAATTAATATTGATGCAGCAATGGAAAGCTTGCTAAGATTAATGCTTCTGCGGAAAGACTTTTTGATTTTGGGGTGTTTATATGACCGGTATTCTAAAATTTCATTATCATTCATTTCATCATGAATGATGTTTAATTGTTTTTTTAGCTCAATGCGTCTGCCATAGATTTTGAAATTTTCCCAAACTTCAAGCTGCTCATTAAATATTTTTTTAAACTCAGGGTTTTCACTCAGCTCTTTTTCAAAAGCGATCATTTCTTCCCCGGACAGGTTTCCCTTTAGGTAAGAATCAATGGTGTCTATGATCTTTACATCCTCATTCATGATCTTCTGTGTTGTTATAAGCTGTAAAAAACATTTTTTTTAACCTCGTAAGGCATTTGTATTTTTGGTTTTTGGCATTAGCAGAATTCGTATAACCAAATTTTTCTGTAATCATATCCATACTCATGTTTTTAATATAAAAATCTTCCAGTATGGTTTTGCATGGTTCTCCCAATCGGCTTAAAGATTTAAACATGATATTAAATCTCTCTTCGGTTTCTCTGGCAGACCCATCATCTTTTTCTACAGAAATAAATTCCTCGATATCCTCAACTTTACCACTGTATCTGCTTCGCTCCATTAACTTTTTCAACCACTGCCTACGACAGACAGAGTATATATAAGTTTTTATTTTGCATGAAAGAATAAAATCAGTATCCTTTAATTTTTCATACAAATTAATAATGGCCTCCTGGTATACATCTTTAGCATCCTGTTCGCTGCCATTGTTCGTGAGTATGAATTGTAAGGTCATAGGGAAATGAGCTTTGTAAACCACCTTTAGTAAAGAAAGGTCACCCTCTTTTATTCCTTTTATTATTTCATCCTCTGACAGATCTGATTTGATCATTCTGTTCATTATTTAATACAGTTTTTAAAACTAAGTAACCCAAATTAAAAAAAAATATTTTCTATTGGGTTACCTTTTAATTTTTTTTGTATAAAGGTTAAGAAATTAATGTCTAACCTTATTTAACCACTTAAGATTATGAAAAAATTATTAGTTAAATTCAGTGCTCTTGCTTTCATGGTAGCAGTTATTTTTGCTTGTGAGTCTCCTGCAGAAGAAAAAACTGCTGAAGCTGCTGAAGCTCCAGAAGCTACTGAAATAGTAGAAGGAGAAGATGAAGTAGAAGCTCCAGAAGCTGAAGTTGTTGAAGGTGATGAAGTTGAAACTGAAGTTGAAGTAGCTGAGTAATTTTACATTACTTAACGTATAAAAGCCTGCTGAATTTTTTCAGTAAGGCTTTTTTTTTATTTTTAGGATAAAATATATCCTATGCCTGTAAATAAAGATGCTCTGGTCCGATACAGAGTAATTAATAAATGTCTGACTAATCGCTTTAAGAAATATCCTTCAAAAGAAGAAATTTGTGAAGCCTGTGCAGAGGCTTTGGGTTGTAATACCATTTCCACGAGAACATTTGATAAGGATGTCGAAGATATGAGGTACGATGAAGAACTGGGTTATTTTGCTCCGATCTCCTATGATCGCCTGAAAAAAGGATATTACTATACTGATCCATCCTATTCCATTGATAAAATACCTTTAAATTCAGAAGAAGTTAATGCCCTTCAATTTGCAGTAAGCTTACTTGATCAGCTTAAACATATTCCACTAATGGGGCAATTTACCGGTGCCGTAGATAAAATTGTTGATGCTTTTAACCTGAATCGAATGAACAAGCCTAATGAGGAGGTAGATTTTATTGAGTTTGAGAATCCGGCCTATATTCCTGGTGGACATTTATTGAGTAACCTTGTGGAGGCTGTCAAAGAGAAGATGGTTATACAGTTTAGCTACAAAAAGCATGGCGAATCTCTGTCTAAACATTATCTGATGGATCCATACCTCTTAAAAGAGTTTCGTAATCGGTGGTATATCATCGGAAAAGAAAGCCAAAGTAAGGAAATAAGAATATTTGGCCTGGATCGGATCCTGGAATTAGAAATTTTAAATGACTATTTTGAACAGGATCCATCTTTTGATAAAGATAAATTTTTTAAACATTCTTTTGGTATTACTTCGGTACAGGATAAACCTGTTGAAATTATTTTATCCTTCAATCCTAAAGAAGGAGATTATATAAAAAGCCTTCCATTACATCATAGTCAGAAAGTAATTCTGGACAATAAAGAAGAATGTCGTATAAGCTTATATGTGTATCCCACCTATGAATTAATAACCCAGATTCTGGCTTACGGAAAAAATGTTAGAGTCCTTTCGCCAGAATCTATCAGGGAAGAAATTATTGCCATTTTTAAAGAAACTTTAAAGAATTATCAGAAATAATTTTCAACGTATATTGGATGCGTTGTGGCCTTATAGCTTTGTTAAAAAAAGATATAAGGATATGAAAAAGTTTTTTCTGGATCAGTTTTACATCAAATCAGTTAGTACAGACCTGGCAGGCAGGGTTCGTTTGAATTGTTATGCAATAGAAGACAATCAACTTTTCTTTTTTAACATGTCTATTTGCTTCTCTGAGTTTGAGGCCTTTTTGAGCAGAATCAGGTATGTAGGAAGCAAGATTTCCGGATTTATTAACGGAGCGCGTACCTTTTATAATTTTAAAAAGGCCAAGCCTGTGGATTTTTGCTGGCTAAAGATTCGTACAGAATTACTCCCTTCTTCTGAGTACCAGGAAGTAGAGGAATATATATATATGGTAGAAAATTTTGGGTTTATTCCAGAATAGGGGGGAGCATGGAAAAGATCGCATACATAAAAAGATTATGTTCAGTAGCTGAAGATAAAGGGAATTTTGGATATTTTCAGGAAGCTATGGAGTATTA
>JBKBXU010000186.1:4302-8964 GCA_046313675.1 Cytophagaceae bacterium | reverse complement strand
AATTTAATATGTTGATCTTTTAGCAAACGAGCCCTTCCGCTGTCAGATACATTTCTTGAAACAAAAACCGGTTGCATATTACCCGGGCCAAATGGCTTCATTTGATCCAGGATGTCATGAAACTTTGTGTTTATAACGCTTAAATCAATTTCAAGATCTACTTCTATATGAGGAATCAGTTGCTCGGGAGTAATAACTTCTGCAACAACTTCTTCAAATCTCTTCTGAAAGGCCTCAAGGTTGTTCGGTTTAATGGTAAGGCCTGCGGCAAATTTATGTCCACCAAACTGGATGAGGAGATCTGAGCATTTTTCAATAGCCTCATATACATCAAATCCGGTTACCGATCTGGCTGAACCTGCAAAATAGTCTCCTGATCTGGTCATTATGATGGTAGGCCTGTGATATTTTTCAATGCATCTGGAAGCTACAATACCAATTACTCCTTTATGCCAGTCTTCCTTATATAAAACAGTCGATTTAGCCTGTAACAAAAACTCGTCAGACTCAATCAGACTTAAAGCTTCGTCAGTAATGGAGGAGTCAAAATCTTTGCGCAAGGTGTTATTCTGGTCAATCTCCTTCGCAAATCGTAGTGCTTCTTCTTCATCTTCACATAAGAGCAATTCTACCGCCGCTTTTGCATGAGCTATTCTCCCTGCAGCATTAATCCGTGGGCCTAAACCAAAAACGACGTTTGTTATTTCAATGGTTCTATCGCACAAGCCGGCTATGTTAATCAAAGCTTTCAAGCCTGTTCGGGGACTTTCATTCAAAACCTTCAGGCCATAAAATGCCATAACACGGTTTTCACCTGTTATAGGAACAATATCTGAAGCGATACTTACAGCAACAAGGTCTAAGTAATTAAATAAAAGTGTAGTATCAATTTTCTTAGCAATACAAAGAGCCTGTAAAAACTTAAATCCGACACCACATCCGGATAGCTCTTTATAGGGATAGGAACAGTCTTGTCGTTTCGGATCCAGTACAGCCGAGGCTTCAGGAAGTGTTTCGCCAGGCTGATGGTGATCACAAATAATAAAATCTACATTTCTTTCCTTTGCATATTCAATATGTTCCAGACTTTTAATCCCACAGTCAAGTGAAATAATCAAACCACAACCATCCTCAGAGGCTACGTCAATGCCCTTATAGGATATACCATAACCTTCCTTGTAACGGTCAGGTATGTAATAACAGCAGTTTGGATAGATTTTGCGCAGAAAATCATAAAACATGCTTACTGATGTTGTACCGTCCACATCATAATCCCCATATACCATAATTTTTTCCTCCGAATCCATGGCCTGAATGATTCGGCTTACCGCAAGATCCATATCTTTCATAAGAAAAGGATCGTGTAATTGTTCGAGTTGAGGGCGAAAAAAATTTTTTGCAGAGGAATAATCAGCAATCCCTCTCTGGAGCAATAATCCTGACAAAAAGGAATTGGTGTTTATAGCAGAAGAGAGCTTTTCGATTTCTTCTGTCAAAGGAGCTTTTTTTATCAGCCAACGCTTATCCATATAACCTACAAAATAAAGAAAAAAGGGGAAACTGACACAATATTTATACCAAAGTAAAAAAGGCTTTCTCTCTGGAGAAAGCCTTTTTTAAAATTATTTTTTGCCGACTAAAGTGCTCCTTCAAGAACGTCCTTCAAGACAACTCTTTTGCCATCTTTATAAGGAACAATCCAAGCATCCTTTACACCCATTTCTCTAAGGTATTTTTTAAACCTGTCTGCCTCCCAGTAATCTGTAAAGTGCCCTAAGGTATATTTTCTTGTTCCATCGGAATCAATGTCTCCACTGAAGTTAGGATGATTGTCTATATATTTGCTTAAATTCTTATTCTTAAATGCTCCTATCTGCACTTTATAAACAACGCCTTTTGCGTCTTTAACCTGGCCACCGGTAGGTTTTGAAGCGGTTGTTTTTGCAGGAGTAGCGGGGGCAGGAGTAGCGGAAGCTGGAACAGCTGTTGCGGCTCCGGACTTCATGTCTTCCAATTCCTTTTTTAACCTTGCGAGTTCAGCATCTTTCTGCTGATTATCCAACTTAGCCTGATTCAGCTTTGAATTTGAATCGCTAAGTTTTTCATTTAACTCTTCTTTTTCCTGAACAAGTTTTTTCAACTCAAGCGGTTTCATGGCTTTAAGTCTTTTTGCCCATTCTTTTTCGTCACTTTGACCAAAAGAACTTATGGACATGCTGATCAGCAAGGCCAAACAAGGATAAAGGATTTTTTTCATGGTTTAAAATATTATAAAAGCAATATAGACAATTTTCTTTTCTGTTACATTATGACTTCTGAAGACTGCCTATCATATTCATCGGATTTACCCATTCAGTAAATTGCTCATCTGTCAGTAATTGCAAAGATATAGCAGCTTCTCTTAACGTTGTTCCTTCTTTATGAGCCTTCTTAGCGATTTTTGCTGCATTTTCATACCCAATATGAGGATTAAGAGCCGTCACAAGCATTAAGGAATTCTCAAGGTTTTCTTTAATTGCCTCATAATTTGGCTCAATTCCAACCGCGCAGTTTTTATTAAATGATTCACAAGCATCTCCAATCAGGCGTGCTGCCATCAGGAAGTTAAAGATCATTACGGGTTTAAACACATTAAGTTCAAAATGTCCGTTCATTCCACCAATGGTAATAGCTGCATCGTTACCCACTACCTGAGCACAAACCATCGTAAGTGCTTCACATTGAGTAGGGTTAACTTTGCCTGGCATAATGGAAGATCCGGGCTCATTTTCAGGAATTAAAATCTCACCGATTCCACATCTTGGACCGGATGCCAGCATCCTGATATCGTTTCCGATTTTCATCAGACTGACTGCCAATTGTTTTAACGCACCTGAAGCCGAAACTATTGCATCATGACTGGCAAGGGCTTCAAATTTGTTATCTGCTGTCTTAAACGGATGACCTGAGAAAAAGGATATTTTTTCTGCCACTAATTCGGAATAGCCCTCAGGTGTATTTAAGCCTGTTCCAACAGCTGTTCCTCCCAGAGCAAGTTCAGAAAGGTGATCTAAGGTATTTCTCAGAGCCTTTAATCCATGATCCAATTGCGAAACATATCCTGAAAATTCATGGCCCAATGTTAGGGGGGTCGCATCCATAAAATGGGTCCGACCTATTTTTACAACGTCTTTAAACGCTTTTGCTTTCTCATCTAATGTATTCCTAAGCACTTCTATTTTAGGAATGGTTTGCTCTACAATAAAAGTATAGGCAGCGATGTGCATTGCCGTAGGAAAGGTATCGTTAGACGACTGGCTTTTATTCACATCATCATTAGGATGAATTGCTTTCTTCTCATCCGAAAGCTGGCCTCCCAATAGCACATGAGCCCGGTTTGCCACTACCTCATTCACATTCATATTGCTCTGTGTACCTGAACCTGTTTGCCAAACGACCAAAGGAAATTGATCATCCAGCTTTCCTGCCAGAATCTCATCACATACTTTACTGATTATGTCTCTTTTATCATCCGGCATCACGCCAAGGGCAGCATTGGTATGTGCTGCAGCCTTCTTAAGAATAGCAAATGCCTGTATAACTTCCAGCGGCATCTTATGCCCGCCGATGGTAAAATTCTGTATAGACCTTTGGGTTTGTGCTCCCCAGTACTTATCTGCCGGAACCTCTATCGGCCCCATAGTGTCCTTTTCTACTCTGAATGACATATTCTGCTTCCTTTTATAGTTTAAAAATGATAGTTTAAAATTAATGGCAAATTTGATAAAACAAAAAAGACAGTTGAAAAACTGTCTTTTTTGTTATCTTATAAAATTCACTTAAAATTTAGGTACCTTAATCTTATCCGTAGGAATTACCTTTTCTGCTTCTTTCCTGGCTTTTTCCTCCGCCTCTCTCTTTAAGCGTTCCTCTTCAGCTCTTTTTCTTTCCTCAGCTTCCCGACGCAACCTTTCTTCTTCAGCCTTCCTTCTCTCCTCTACTTCACGCTTCTTAGCTTCTGCTTCTCTCTCCAAGCGCTCTTTTTCTTCTCGTGCCTTAATAACACTTTCGTTCTCATTAATTTTATCTTTCACAGCAGACTCCACACGGTTTTTCACAGCGTCCTTAGCTTGTTCCTTAGTGTTACCAAGAAGCGCAACTTTAGGATCAGTCGTTGTACCTGTTACTCCCAGGTCAAGTTTAATATTCTGTGAACCATCCGAAGGGGCTCCTGTTATTTTTGAAATGGCATTATTCACCTGAGCACCTACCGCTCCTGCAGGAATATCCATTTTAACAGCGTAGTTAATTACACCTTCCAGAGACTGCTCACCACCTATATTCATCACTGCATTTCCCGGTCTCAAATCAAATGGTTCTATTTTAACATTTCCATTTACTAACTGAAATTTCACCTGAACATTTTTCATTTCTACAGGATCCAGCTCTTTAATGTTAGTAAGTTTGGATATACCCTTCATCATTTTATTCCCATGAAGTTTGGCATCATCAATTCGTATGACCCCTGCACCATTCAGCGTATTCATGACAGGAGACATATCCTGGCCTAAAAGGCCTGAGAACTTCATATCGGTTGACATACGTCCTTCCATATTTTCCGCAGCAGAAGCTAACTTCTGAACGGTATTAAAGGTTTTGTAAGCTTCTTTGATCAAGACGTTA
>JBKBXU010000186.1:0-4292 GCA_046313675.1 Cytophagaceae bacterium | reverse complement strand
CCATATCAAATTTCGGTTCCTGAATATTCTGGGTATTGTAGCTACCATTGGTAAGGAAAGAGCCGCCCAAACTATTAAATGCCAATTTATCCATTCTCAAAATACCGTCCTTCATAATGATGGTACCTTTCATATCCTTCATATTCATATTGTCATAAAGAACTTCGTTGATGCTTGACGCCAGAACAAAATCTAAATCTTTCGGAACTTCAAATATTTCCGAGGCTTCGGTAACCTCTTCGTGGGCAGCCGCAGTTTCATCGTCGGTCATCCACTCATTGGTATCAAACTTTTTAGATGCAAATGTCATATTACCTTTAAGTATGGTATCCTGATGTCCGAACATATAGCCCATATAGTTGGAGAAAAACCCGGTTACACTGATGTCGCTTTTCCCAAGATAACCATCCATTTTTTTTATTTCCATTTTCAGCGGATCCAAAGCAAATACGGCATTGGTTAATTTCATGCCCTGCGGCATATCCGGGCTTTCATAGTGAAAATTTGTAAGCGTCATTGAGCCATTAGTAGAGGTTTTATCGTATCTACCGGCATCAATATCAGACATAACACCTTTGGTACGCATATCTACTTTTGCTTTTCCTGCCAGGGTCATATCTTCCAAAGGATAAATTTTTGTCAGTTTAGCGAAATCCAGAATCCCCTTCAATGACACATCATACTTAGGATTATCCATGTTCTCGATTAAAGCTTTAGCCTCAAAGGGTTCATTTTGAAAACGCATGCTAAAATTCTCAAGATTAAATACGGTTGATTCCAAAGAACCGTCAGTATTTTTTACAGAAGCATTAAAATTAAGTGCTTCCATCGGCTCTGGCACATCCTCTGTTTTTACAAAACCATCTTTCATGCTCATTAAAGCATCTACCACAGGCCATTGTGTGTCGCTGTAAATACCTTTAGCTTTTACGTTCAATGCAAACAGACCTTTTAGGATGGTGCCGTCTACCGGATAAAATTGAGTAATTTCAGCAAGATTTAATTTCGCAGACACATCCGCATCAATCTTATATGGAGCAAGGCCTTCAACAAGTACACGTGCATCCACAGGGTTGTTACCCATGTCCATGTGGAATTTTTTTATGTCAATGACGGTATTATCAATTATCCCGTCTTTATTATCCACATGCATATCCAGAACTACATTCTTTACCGCTGTAGGAAGGTCAGGATATTGCATCATAGCATTATCAACCATAAGGTTAAGGCCAAAGGCAGGCATAATGCTGTCGTTGTATATTCCTTTTACCCAACCATCAAAAGCAAGGGTTCCCTCTGTTTTAATGCTTTCATATTCTTTGGCATAAAGTGCCGGAATAAGCGAGATAAGATTTTTAAATTCTGTCTCTGTTGCCTTATAAGTAATATCCATACGAATATCATCATCCGGCATAGCCACCAGGCCATCAAAACCAAACTTAAAGTTGTTGACTTTAAATTCGTTTTCTAAAAACTTATATTCCCAAGTGAGCATATTCATGTTCAGCTTAACATCCGCCTCAACAAAATAATCTTCCATATAAGTTACTCCATCGTAAACCACTTTTACATGAGGAGAGCTGGTAAATGTTTTTACATCAAATACATCCTGGGTAAGATCTCCGTTACCTATATGATCCAGGTTTTTAAATTCTGCAAAAACAGGCATAGAAGCATCATCATAAATTATATGTCCGTTTTTAATTTCCCATTTATCAATGGCAATGGCAAACTCACTTGCTGCTTCTTCTTCCTGCGAGGCCTCTTCTTCCTCGGAAGCCATCATGATATCCCAACTGCTTTTTCCGTCCTTGGTAAATTTTGTAAGTATGTAAGGGTCGCCAAGGTAGATTTTTCTGACCTTAATCTGATCGCCAAAAATCACACTCATAATATCTGCTGTAAAGTACATTGACTTGGCGCTAAACAACGTATCGCCTTTAAAATCATCTGCTTTTCCAATTAAACCGAAGTCATCAATCCCAATAGTGATATTAGGAAAATTACGAATAAGGGAAAGGCTAAACTTGTTGGTTTCAAATGCAATTTCTGCATTTACTGTCTTTGCAAGCTCAGCATCAATCTTAGCTTTAATCTCATCCTTAAAAATAACGGGGACGATTAGTAGCACAGAGAACAGGAGCATTATAACTCCGAAAAAAATAAGGATACCTTTTTTCATGTTGGTTTTCTTTTTTGCTTTTTCTAAAAACTCGGAAAATATACAATTATTTTATGTGAAATGAATTGCCCACTAAACATTTATAGTAAATGCCACAAAAACAATACCATTAAAATAGCAGGAACACTCCACGAGCATTACCCCTATAATCATTTATTGTTCAAAAAAATTCAACTATTTAGCAAAAGGCGTAGCTTTTTTTTCCCCTGAAAGAATGAAGTCCAGAATAATTTTTCCAATCTTCTCTGTTTCAATAAGAAATCCATCATGTCCAAATAGAGATTCAATCTCTACATAGGAGGCACCTGGGATATGTTCTGCCAGAAAAAGTTGCTCTGTAACAGGAAATAATATATCTGTTTTTATTCCTATAGCAAGAGTTTTTGTTTTTATACCAGATAAGGCTTTCATTATGCTTCCTCTGTTTCTGCCTACGTTATGAGAATCCATGGCTTTGGATAGATACCAGTAAGAATGGCAATTAAATCTTTTAACCAATTTATCTCCCTGATATTTCTGATATGACGTGGCTTTAAAATCGTCAAACTTGTCGTTTGAATCCTCAGCCTGGGAATGCATATATGTATTATAGTTACGATAGGATAAAAGTGCTATCGCTCTGGCAGCCTTCAATCCTTCTTTACCTGCACCAGGAGATTTGTCTTTCCATGTAGGGTCTGCCATAATGGCCATTCTCTGGGATTCATTGAAGGCTACACCCCAGGGAGAATGAAAGGCATTTGTTGCCAATAAAACAAGGTTTTCGATAAGCTCCGGTTTAATGATGGTCCATTCGAGTGCCTGCTGCCCACCAAGAGATCCACCTATACAGGTATGAATTTTTTCTACACCCAGATGTTTGCGAAGAATTTCATGAACTCCCACCATGTCTCTGATGGTAATATTTGGAAAATCAAAATAAAAAGGCTGACCGGTAGCAGGGTTAGTATCCAGAGGGCCTGTAGTGCCATAGCAGGAACCAAGTATGTTGGCGCATACTATAAAATGTTTTGCCGGATCAAAAAGTTTACCCTCTCCTACCAGGCCTTCCCACCATATAGAAACTTCTGAATTGGCTGTAAGCGCATGGCAAATCCATATAGCATTATTTTCTGCTGGCTTGTAGGTTCCGTAAGTGGTATATGCAATAGAAATGTCCTTTAATTTGCCCCCTGCCTCAAGTTGTAGGTCTCCTTTGTATTTATAAATCTGATTTTCCACTGTTGCTAATAAAACGAAATGATATAATAAATTAAATAATTGAGTTTAGTTGCCGGCACAACAGCAGCAACAGCAAATTTTAAGAGTGGAAAATTCAGAAAGTAAACTTTCGCCGGGTATTATCAACGATAATAATAATGGCTGAGGCAAATAGGATAATTCAAATGTTTTGTTCATATGTAATTAATTTATATGTCCCGTATATTCGGGATAGGATTTAGCACCTTTTTCTCTTAGATGAATAGGTTGCTAGAGGTTCAAAGAGCCTAATCTCTCCCCTCTTCTTTATAAATCAACTACATAAGCATACGTAATTGACTCGAAAAGTCAAAATTAAGTTTAATTAACGGAAAAACCAAAAAACAGTATTTTTTGTGAGGCAAATTTATTGCTGAAAAAATTCTGTATAATCAAGATCAAACATATCTATCAAAAAATTAGCAGATTGATTTTTAGAAGCAACAGTAATTTCAATTGAGTTTCACAAAGATCTGCGAAATAAATACAGCACCAAGTTCAAAATAGCTTTTTAAATCCTCACAAGCTTTTGAGGATAGGTTTTTAATCCTTCGTGTTCTTCGTGATACTTAAAAATAAGCGCTAAAGCGCTTTATGGTAGCACAGAGAACACAGAGAAGGCACAGAGGACACAAAGAATTTATCATTTCTTAGGATGAGTTGCTCTTTAAATCCTACACTTGCTAAGGTGAGGTCAAATTGAGTCCTAATAAAAAAATAACAGAGTGAGTGTGATTATCGAGAGCGAGGAAAATAAATAGCAGTTTTTTCTCACTGCTTTACTGCAGGTTTTTAATCATTGCATAAAGAATTTTAGACAATTCTTCTGCTTCTTTGTATTTGGTATTGAAATATTCTTCAGAGACACGAC
>JBKBXU010000185.1:0-8965 GCA_046313675.1 Cytophagaceae bacterium | reverse complement strand
CTTTCTTCTTACAGAAATTAAGTAAGCCTATGGCGAGAATAACAAGTAAAAATAAGCTGGCAGTTTGTTTCATGGTTAAAGGTTTTTATATAAGAGCCTAAAAATAATATGCCTAAAGAAAAAGTAAAAGCTTTTAAGCAATTAAGCGGAAGAATTAAGAGATATAAGTTAACCTGTTTAAACTGGAAAACCTCTTGTTGTTATCAGGGGTTTTCCAGTTTAATTTAAAAAGGTTAGTCTTTTATGCACCGAACGCTAATTTTATTATCTAAATCATTCCAAGAAACAGTAATATCATTGGATGTAGAAATTGTCTGCATAACTGCACTATTACCTGCTTCACTTAAAGTGGAACCCCAAAAATATGCGGAATTTGATCCAAAAAAAACTTCTGTATAGTAATTATAACCACCAGACCCCAATTTTACTTCAAAACCAGTCTCTCCTCCTTCTTTAAGTTGTGCCGCATGGCCGGCTAAGCCACCTATATAATCAGTTAAAACCTCCCACTCCTGCCCTGATGGCAAATGCCAACCTGTTGGACATGCCTCGGTTGCAAGTTCGTAGGTATAAAGCCTGCCCAAGCTTTCGCAATTTGATTCAACATCCTCAAAACAGGTACTACCCTCTTCTTCCGGCTCAAAGTTTAAGTTCTCTGCCATCCAAACCTGATCGCCGATTGTTACTATAGTATATTCCTTTCCATCTCTTTGATCAACTAGTTTTGAAGAATTTCCTCCTCCGCCGTTTCCACCATTTCCTCCTGTTCCGGCAACCGTGACACTCGTGGATTTTGTGCAGCCTTTTTCATCCTTTACATACACCGTATGGTCGCCACTAGTCATCCCGGAAAAAGTACCTGAATTCACATAGGTATTTCCATCTTTAGAATAGGTATAAGGTGCGGTACCGCCTGATGCACTTACCGTAACGGTACTGCCGCTTACACTGGCAGATATGCTAAGATCTGTATTGGCACAGGGGTTTGTATCCGGATTAGGATTGTCTTTCTTCTTACAGAAATTAAATAAGCCTATGGCGAGAATAACAAGTACTAATAAGCTGGCAGTTTGTTTCATATAGTCTTAAAATTTAATTTACGGCTACAAAAATAAAATGATTATCCCTAACAAAAAAGAGTTTGTCTTATTTTGTTATTCAAAAAACTCTTTTTTTTAAAAAATATTACTTAAGTGACGACTTTTTTCCTATATATTTGCATTTAACTATGCTTCCTTATGAGACTTAGTTCAGTTTACCCTTTACTAAAAATACAAATTTAGCTATGAAGCTTTTACTCCCATTTCTATTAATTTTTATTTCTACGGCTGTATTTTGTCAGGACGATGTTACACCTCCTCCGCCCGCTGCCCCAACTATAGGGACTTTAGATATTGATGCGAGAACGCGAAACATCAGCCTTTCCTGGAACCTTTCCTCTGGGTTAGATGCGGATGCCATTCGATATGAACTCCAGATTGTTACCCCGGCAAGTAGTAATTTTCCCAATCCCAACAGCAATCCCGGTTCTGTTCATTCAACAACAAATAGACAATATGTTATCCATAGCATACCCAATACGAACAATAACAACAACTTAATTCCTAATACTGAATATAAATTCAGGGTACGATCCATTGGAGCAGGAACAGGAGAATCCTCAATTTCAGCCTGGGTGGAAGGAACAGCTACTACAAGTCCAACCGCACCTACTAACCTGGCATTAAACAATAGCGTTCTGGTAGGATCCATTGGCATTACTTGGGACGCTCCTGCAAACGGGGCTCACCGGTACGAAGTATATGTGTCAGAAAATGAAGACTTTTCCAATTCAACTGCCTATGGCGATGTCCCCGGTAGCCCAATAGACGGAACTTCATACACCATAAATACATTAACCGCTAATAAAACCTTATACATAAGAGTAAGATCCTTTAACAGTCAAGACGTATCTTCCGTAAACTATAGTAATGTAATTACGGTTACAAACCCGGTCGTTGTGTATTTATTCAGCACCAATGATGATAATCGGGTATGTTCTGGAGAAAATATTACTTTAATAGCAAGCCCCTCAACTCAGGCAGGTTTATCCTATCGGTTTTATTTAAACGGATCCAGCCAACGGAGTAATACTGATCTTACTCGCAATCGATTTACTACCAGTCAAACCCAAGCCTTTGATGTCCGGGTAGTGGTAAGGCATGGATCAACTGAAATAGGCACTGCGGAGTTACGAATTAATATAAATAACTTACCCCCCAAGCCGGTATATACAGGAGACACTGAGTTTTACGTGGATGTTGACCCATATGAACTTCCATTTTCAGAAGTCACTGGACCAAACTCTGGAGATATCATTCAGTATTTTTCAGGACCGGCAGTTATTGAAGACCACTTTCATCCAAGAGCCTTTTACCCGCTTACTGACGACAAACAGGTAACCATCGTTTATACCCGGGAAAACGAAGAGACCGGATGTAAAGATACCTTAAACATACCTCTGACTATTATAAACTCGGCACTACCGGATTGGCTGGAACACGACCGTCCTTTATGTACCAATTATTTTGGATTGGAAAAAAACATCTACATTGACGCCTCAGAAGTGGGAGACGATCATTATATTCTTAATGTTAGTTCAGAGCCTCCCGGGGCAATCCAACGTATTTCTCCAGTCCCATCTCATCCCACACAAGATATAGAAAGAACTTATAGAGTTTATCCTTATATTAATAACAATAATGTTATCAGATTATTTATTGAAGTAGTGCGACCGAATCATACCCCATCAAATCCTAGCATATTTTATGACACTACAGCAGTAATAATAAGTCAGCCCCGTATCCTTTTTTTGGATGATCTTTCTTCCCAGTATTGCAGCAACAACCAGGACACCATCAGACTGCGGCGTCCTATCCCAGGCGGTACTTTTACCTACTATAGAGCAGAAAGGTATGGCACCCAGGTATACCCTACCTACCCTCCTCTACCCCCTGACGTCAATGAGGGAAATGACAGCACCTTTGTTCCTTATAAGATAGAAGAATTTGTCAATGATGATGAAAACAACATTTTATATTCATGGGAATCAAGGCCAAAAGAATACTTTATTCAATATACCGTTCCTGGCGGAGACAATTGTCCCGCATCAGGGACGAAATCTTTTTATATGAAAAAAGCGCCTTTGGCAGAATTTACTGTCACCACGCCTCAACCTTTCTGTGACCAGGATGACATTTCTTTCACTAATTTATCAGAAACAGTCTTCGATCAACCAAATTCTTATACCTGGTTTTTTGGCAATGGAACTACACTTAGCAATAATTCTGGAGGTGTTATCACATCCACATATAATGCAAGGGAAGCAGAATATGATGTGCGTTTAAGGCTCACCTTGCAAGATGGTTCCTGTCCAAGTGAAGCTATACGTTCCTTCCGTGTAGGTTCATATCCTGACATTAACTTTTCAGCCAAGCACTTTTGCCAGGGCGACAGCACCCGATTTGAAGACAAAACCATTAATCTAAACGTCATTGATACTATAAAACATTATGCCTGGACCTTCAGCGATCTATCATCTGAAAACAACACCTCAACATTAAAAGATCCAGCCCATAGATATCAAAACCCCGGCCTTTATACGATAAAATTAAATATCACCAATGAATATGGCTGTAGTTCGTCGTTAAAAAAGAAGGTGCCAGTCTTCCCAATGATCGATTTAACACAAACTTCCTACATCACTTCTTTTAATACTAAAGATGGCTGGATTAGCTGTGATGAATTGGATATGGGGAGAAACTCCAGTTGGTCTCTTAAAACCCCTGAAGGGTTGAATATCAACAATAGTTTTTCCGGAAAATCATGGATCACCGCAAAAGATACCACAATGTATCACCACAATGAAAACTCCTGGGTTGAAAGCCCATGCTTCGACTTATCTCAAATAGAAGATCCTATGGTTATGCTAAGGACGTGGTTTTTAACGGAAGAAGATAGAGATGGGGCCGTTTTACAATATACAGCCTCAGATAGTGCTTATTTAGGGCAAGAAGAATGGCGAGTAGTAGGAGTAAATGAGGGACATGCTGCCTATAGTGGTGAAAACTGGTATAATAAAAATTATATTATTGCCCGTCCCGGAGACCAAGGCCTGAATGCGGAAGGACAACCAACAAGTGACCCGGATTATGATGGATTTGTTTATGGATGGTCAGGCACCAGCATGAATGAATGGACTTTTTCAAAGTATGCTTTAGGAAATGTTAAAAATGCCTCTGAAGGCAGAAAAATCAGGTTTAGAATGGCCTTTGCCAGTGATGCAAGCAACTTCCCAGGCCATTATGAAGGTTTTGCATTTGACGACTTCTTTGTAGGAAGGAGAAACAGGACTGTTTTAATTGAGCATTTTACCAATCTTTCATCACAAGAAGCAAGAACTGAAAGTTTAGCTTTAGATGGTCAACTACCAAATCTAAAGCAGATAGACCTAAGGTATCATACAAGCTTCCCTGGTGAAGACCAAATAAATAAGTTTAATACAGCTGATCCAAGTGCCAGAGCTTTACATTATGGAATACCTGCGGTTCCAAGAACTGTAATAGATGGCATTGAATTTGAAAATGCTGCATATTCTTCAGGCTGGGGAGAACAAGCATATAATCGAAGAACACTTCTTGAGGCTCCTTTTGATGTAACTATTGCACATGCTCTTGAAAATGGTGAAATAAAAATAACGACACGTATCACCAAAATTGAATCCTTGGAGGGTCCCTTTAATCTTCAAATCGCCATTGTAGAAGACCCAGTCTATGTTGCAGGGAACAATACTCCGCACCGCAACGTAGTCCGCAAACTAATACCAAATGCCGCAGGCAATAGGATAGAAGATGCCAACTGGCAAGTAGGTACGTCAAAAGAAATCATACGCACCTGGAGGCCTACTACAGAGCATAGCGGAAACCTTAAGGTTGTAGCCTTTATACAGGACGAAAACACCCGTGAAGTTTATCAGGCAGCAGTCATAGATCTTTCTGAAGATGAAGTAAACAGTCTGAGCATTGAGAGCAACTCCAGTCGTTTCGGCACCGAAGCACCTGCTCTGCAAACTAACTTATATCCAAACCCTGCAAACCATGCCGTGCATGTTTCCTTTGACAGAAGTTTGGAAGAAAATTATCAGTATGCGGTTTACAACAGCTTCGGAAGGTTAATGATGTCGGGTGTGGTAGTTCAAGGCTCCATCATGCTAACCCTGCCTACAGATCAACTTACTCCGGGCATGTATCACCTGCACCTGTCAAACGGTAAGGATTCGTTGATAAAGGAGAAGATGACGATAGTTAGATAGTTTTAAGTTTTAAGTTTTAAGTTTTAAGTTTTAAATAGAAAAAGCTCTAAAAGTTACCACTTTTAGAGCTTTTTAATTGAAAAGATATTTAATGAAAGAAAATCTGATAGCCTCTGTGTTTGCACTGATTTTTCTGACGCTGTTTGTAGCATGTTCTTCGCCAGAAACCAAGAACGAACGAGGCGCAGACATCCATGTTGTAGAAAAAGTACGCACCAAATGGATAGAAATACTTCCGGATTCGGTTTATGCCTCAGATTATATAAATCCGAAAAATAAATTTGTCGCCAATTATCACCCCAACTATCTTTTTGATGGGGACACAGGGACTTATTGGGCAACGGATAATAAAGCCGGCAATCTATTTCTGAATTTTAAAGATGGCCCGGAAGTACCTGAATTAATAGTTACTATTAAATTCAAAGCAGGTAAAGAAGGAGCTTCAAAAAGCTTACTATCTTTAAGCATACAAACAGATTCACTTTTATTGTTAAATAAAGATCTTACCCAAGAGCTTGAACAAATCTTTTCTATATCCAATGTTCCTGCTGGAGCTCTTAGGAGCTTAACATTATCTTTTATAAGAGAGTATGAAAAAGCATTATTGCCTATACAGGAAATAGCAATAAAGGCAAAGGTAAATGAAGGATATGAAGAAGATATTTCCAAAAAACATTTCAAAGTTTGGTCAATAAAACAAAAAGAGATCGAGGAATACATGAAAGAACCAATACTATATTTAACAAACAATAGAAAATCAGAACATTCCTACTTGTACAAGAACCACTATGTAAGTGATTTTGAAAGTACCGAAGAGGATCGGAAATTTCAAAATATGCTCCCTATGCATCTTTTAAAAGAAAATCCCGAGGGTTTAAGGAAGTTGTTTAACAATTTATTGTCTAAGGAAGATCTGGAGGTAATTCATGAAAACTTTATTAATCTCGAGGCAATGAGAAGTCATGCTGACTCAGGGTATGTTCTTAAAGAAGTTCCGAAACCTCCTTTTAAAGATCTATTTTATCCAATAGAAATACAAAAAATAATAAGCAACTCATTCAAGCTTCAAGAAGAAATGCTTATAAAAAATCTTAATGCTAAATTTCAATATGTCAATAAAGAACAAGAGGCATATCATTATGGAGTTTATCCATATAAGATTATTGAAAGAAAAAAAGGACATATAAAAAAATGTTTTGTTCAGGGGTATAGCTTTCATGCGGATTTCCACAGAAACCCTTATTTCTTTTCAGAAAATATAATAAACTATAATACCGAAAGCCTTCTTCAAGACTTCACTTCTTTTTACAATAGTAAGGAATTACAATTTATTCGTGTAGTTTATGACACAAGTAAAAATATCTCAGAGATTTTTAGATACCATGTTAATATTGAAGATTATTACCCTAACCCTCAAATAACATATAAAGTGGAAGAATTTAAATTTAAGCAATAAAAAACTCAATTAATTTTCCCCAGATTCTGTATTTACTTCTGTTTCAAGAGAAGACATGTCTATCAACGTATAGTACCACTTTCTTTGTCCGCTTTCTTCAGCTTTGTTTGTTACATCCATCCAATAATTATAAAACTGCTCAGGACCAAATATTACCTGACAGCCTTCCGACCAGGAGCCTACATTCTGATTAATTTGTAAGGCATCATCTGTAAGTACATCTGTTTGATTATTATCACTTATTAAATTCCTTTCTTGAGAAGTGTTCATCTTAAGTCCTTTTAAATAAGTAGCATAGTTAGAGTTCATGGATGAAAATAAGCTTTCTATTCTAGGATAATGCTCCTGAGCCAAGGAAACCAATTCCTCAACCGATGTCTTTTTACCTTCTATAATTTTGATGAAATCTGCTCCGGCTTTACCATCAATATCATTTAAATCTTTGTAATACTCGGTTTGTTTTTTAAATATTTCTTCTATATGCACACTTGAAATTAACTCTTTAACCTCATCTTTATTAAGAGAACTAAAATTCTCAGGTACTACAAAATTTGAATCGACAGATTGAAGTATTGTCAATAAACTGTTCCGGTCCTTTTTTATGTTTATCCAGTAATTTGCTAACCATTCGGTAGATGTAGATATATTCCTTTGAACACTACCCTCATCCCCCTCTCGTTGTAAATTTAAATTGTCGCCTTCAACGCCTTCAACCAAGATTTCTTTATAGTTATGCCAATCCTTTAGAATTTGATATGCTGGTGTTGTATTTTTTAATCCCCACTTTGAAAGGATATGGAAAATTTCTACAAATTTAATGTTTTGCAAAAATGAGTTTTCTGAACTAACCGTACCTCCAGGAAGTACATTATCCATATCTCCAATATTTACAGAATTTCCACCATGGTGAAAATTCATACCTGCTGCATCATTACTGTTAAACGTCCTTTCATTATTATTCACCCCCGCCCCTTTTATTAATGTTTGATGGGTTCTTCCGCCTGGTTGCCTTGACTGATGATACCCAAGCTTAACCAACATGGTTTGTGGTTGGAGTTGTCGTTTATTATTTCTGTTCCCAGGTTCGGTGGTACCTGAATAGGTGGTGCAATGTTTAACCGCTTCCCCTTCCTCATTTGAAATCCAGCAAGCAGCCAAAGTATCATTATATTGTGTAGAAGAAGCAGCGTCTATAACTCTTCTCAAACCTGTAATATTCACTATATTTTCATTATCGCTCCATAAACCATTTCTGGCAAGGGTAATATTCCTAAAGAAATCATATAAGGTAGCCGGATCAGCATTCATAGAAGGAACTTCAATAGTATTTCCTTCATGGTCATTTATATTTGTATTGCCACTTTCATCCATCAGGTCAATCCTTGATGTTTCACCCATAACACCGGTTGCAAATCCATTCCCGGGCAAACCATCAATTTTTGATAAAATGGATGTAATATTTGCGTTTGAGCCAGAATTCTCCGTTGCTTTCTTTGCCTGTAACTCAATTATAGCTTTTATACCTTCAATAGGGATTATTTTTGTATTATCACCATCAGTTCCTTCTAGATCTGTAGGTATGCTGTAGTTAAAATTATTCAACTCAGAAGAGGCATATTTTAATATTTTTACTATTCCGTTCCAGTTATAATTGCCAATCATCCAGGTTCTACAGTTATTCCCATTAATCTGTTTTGTATTAGCCGTAGTTTCGGAACCTTCTCCTATTTTAACTTTAATAGCATCTCCCTCAAGGCTTACACTATAAGTAATATTTTCAGGATCCGTCGATAATTGAGTAACAATGGAGGAACCTTTACTCAACGAGTGGGAATGGTCAACCTCCTCCCCCCCTGCCGCCTTCTTCCCCATCACATCCGCTTCATGCTCCAAAGCAGGATCATCATTGACAGCCAACCCTTTGGCCTGAGTAGTAGCTTGTACACGTCCTTGTCTTTGCTGCACCACATGGGTAAGCTCATGGCCTAAGAGTTCTTGTCCACTTTGCGTTTCGGGGTTGTACTGGCCTGGGGCGAAGTGTATGTCGTTGCCCTGGGCATAGGCCAAAGCGCCTACCGAACTCGCCTGCTCCCCTACATGAATGTTCACATTGGAAAAATCGGCCCCAAAAGAACTCTCCATTTTTGCCTGAACATTTT
>JBKBXU010000184.1:0-8969 GCA_046313675.1 Cytophagaceae bacterium | reverse complement strand
CGTTTTTGAGCAGGTAGATAAGGCCGTCGATTTTGTTTTGTCAAAAATTTCCACTTCAGTCGGCTTAAGAACCGATAGTGCTCAGGCACCCGTTCAGTATGAAATTCCCCGGCCTGTTATTGCAGAAGCCATGGTCAATGCCATTGCGCACAGAGATTATAACAGCAATGCTAGTGTACAGGTAATGCTGTTTTCCGATCGTTTGGAGATTTTTAATCCTGGTTCCTTGGTGCCGCAATTAAATATACAGAAACTCAAGACAGACCATGCTTCGTACCCTACCAATCCTGCCCTGGCAGAAGCCATGTATCAGGTCGGGTATATAGAACGCTTTGGTACGGGAACAGGGGAAATTTTACGCTTGTCCAAAGAAGCCAACCTGAAGGAACCATTTTTTGACTTGGATGAAGGTTTTAAGGTGATTTTGTGGAGGCCGGTTTCCCAAATACCCCACCAGTACCCCACCAGTACCCCGCCAGTACCGGACAAGCACCGGACAAGTGCCGGACAAGTACCGGACAAGTACCGGACAAGTGAGGTTGAAAAATTGGTATCTGTTGTAAGTGGCGAAATGAAAGCATCTGAAATACAATCCACCTTAAATTTAAAGCATAGAGAAACTTTTCGGGATAATTATTTAAACCCATCAATAAATGCAGGACTTGTAGAGCCAACAATTCCAGATAAACCTAATAGCCCAAAGCAAAAGTACCGCCTGACAGCATCAGGTCTGCAAATACAACAAGAAATAAAGAATAGCCTATGAAAAGCCAGACCAACGAACAAGCCTTAGAGTCGGCCATTGAAAAAAAACTTGCTGGCATCAGCTCTGAAGAGATAAAAGCGCAGAATATAGTTTATGATGCAGCAGAATGTCAGGAAGTTTACAGGTCGGGCAATGGCTATTATATTGGTTCTCCGTCAGATTTTAACGCCAAATTTGCCATAGACGAGAAACGTTTCTGGCACTTTCTGGAAACCACACAGCACGAAGAGCTTGCCAAATTGCAAAAACACAGCGACTGGAAGCTAAAGATTTTGAATCGTCTGGAACGGCTGATAAAAAAATACGGCATTATCCGACTGCTGAGAAAAGGACTGGATGTGGACGATGCCCATTTTACCCTTCTCTTTGTACTGCCCCTGGCCTCAAGCAGTGAAAAGGTAAAAGAAAAGTTTGAAAGCAACGAGTTCAGTGTTACCCGCCAGCTTCGCTATTCTTTAGAAGATCCGGGTAAAGAAATAGACATGGTGCTGTTTATAAATGGCTTGCCTTTTGCCACCATGGAGCTTAAAAACCACTGGACAGGCCAGAATGCCAGAGTGCATGGACAAAATCAGTACAAATTCGATAGAGATATAACCCAGCCTTTGCTACAGTTTGGCTGTTGCATAGTGCATTTTGTGGTAGATACCGACGAGGTGTACATGACCACCAGGCTGAATGGTGCCAATACGTTTTTTCTACCTTTTAATTTGGGACACAATTTTGGTAAAGGTAATCCACCTTATGCTTTTGGCCATAAAACCCATTATTTGTGGGAAGAAGTACTTACCAGACAAAGTGTGGCCAACATCATTCAGCATTTCGTACGCCTGGATGGAAAAGAAACCACCCCTCTGGAAAAGAGAACCTTATTTTTCCCAAGGTATCATCAAATGGATGTGGTACGAAAACTGGTGGCAGATGCGGCTGAGAAAGGCACAGGCCAGACCTACCTTATTCAACACTCTGCAGGTTCCGGCAAATCCAATTCCATAACCTGGGCGGCTTATCAGTTGATAGAGACCTATCCTGAGTCAGAAGCCATTCCAGGTAGCAAAGGAGTACACAATCCTTTGTTTGATTCCGTCATAGTAGTCACAGACAGACGCTTACTTGACAAACAAATCAGGGAGAACATCAAAGAGTTTTCCGAGGTTAAAAATATTGTTGCTCCGGCATATTCTTCACAGGAATTAAAAAAGAACCTTGAAAGTGGTAAAAAAATCATCATTACCACCATTCAGAAGTTCCCGTTTATTGTCAAAGGTATAGCTGATTTAAGCGAAAAGCGCTTTGCTGTTATTATAGATGAAGCCCATAGTTCACAAAGCGGGTCCGCTGCCGACAATATGAACAGAGCCATGGGAGGGAACGATAACGAAGAAGAACCTGAAGATGCGCAGGACAAAATACTGGCAGCAATGATGTCCAGAAAAATGCGGGACAATGCCTCCTATTTTGCTTTTACAGCCACCCCTAAACCCGCTACCCTTGAAAGGTTTGGTGTTAAACAGGAAGATGGAAGCTTCAAGCCCTTTCACTTGTATTCTATGAAACAAGCCATAGAGGAAGGTTTTATCCTGGATGTGCTGGCCAACTATACCACATACAAAAGCTATTATGAAATAGCAAAATCTGTAGAGGATAACCCACTGTTTGAAACGGCCAAAGCCCAGAAGAAACTTAAAGCTTATGTAGAAAGGCATCAGCAGACCATTCATTCCAAGGCAGAAATCATGCTTGAGCACTTTACCACGCATGTAGTGAATAAGAAAAAGCTCAAAGGAAAAGCAAAAGGCATGGTGGTAACCCAAAGTATAGAATCTGCCATCAGGTATTTCTTTGCCATTCGCAAAATTCTTAATGCAAAAGGAGACCCTTTTAAGGCGGCCATAGCTTTTTCAGGCAAGAAAACCATGGATGGTATAGAATATACCGAAGACTCCCTGAACAACTTTCCTGCAGAACTGGACAAAGCCAAACCTACAGATTCGGGATACATCTCCGATAAAATTGCCAGATATTTTGACATGGAGCCTTACCGGATATTGGTTGTGGCCAATAAGTACCTGACCGGATACGATCAGCCAAAGCTTACCGCCATGTATGTCGATAAAAAGCTACAGGGAGTTCTGGCCGTTCAGGCACTTTCCCGCTTAAACAGAGCTGCTGACAAACTGGGCAAGAAAACAGAAGACCTTTTTGTGCTGGATTTTTTTAATTCAGAAGACGATATCAAAAAAGCCTTCGACCCTTACTACACTTCCACTACCTTAAGCGAGGCTACGGATGTAAATGTATTACATGAGCTTAAATCTCACCTGGATGAAAAAGGAGTTTATGAATGGCTAGAAGTAGAAGAATTTAACGAAAAATATTTTAATGGTGTAGATGCCCAGTTATTAAGTCCTATTATAGACATAGCCGCGGAAAGATTTAATTCCGGCCTGGAACTGGAGGATACAGAAAAAGCCGACTTTAAAATAAAAGCCAAGCAGTTTGTGAAGATATATGGACAAGTGGCCTCTATTTTATCATTTAAAATGGTGACATGGGAGAAGCTGTTTTGGTTTTTGAAGTTTTTAATACCGAAACTTATTGTCAGAGATCCCCAGTCCGATGCATTGGATGAAATTTTAAACTCTGTGGATCTTTCTACCTATGCGCTGGAAAGGGTCAAGCTAAACAGCTCCATAGGGCTTGATGCTTCAGAAACAGAACTCGATCCACAAAACCCCAACCCAAGAGGTGCCCATGGAGGCGATGAAGAAATAGATCCTCTGGATGAAATTATTAATAGTTTTAATGAGAGGTGGTTTAAAGGCTGGGATGCTACGCTGGAAGAAAAACGTGTTAAAGTTATGAGCCTCATGGAACACGTTCGTAAGCACCGAAATTATGAAGATCATTATGTCAATAATCCTGACCACCAAAACCGGGAACTTGCCTTCAGTAAAATTTTTGAAGATGTCATTGGTCAACAAAGAAGAAGTGAACTGGACTTATACCGCCTAATCTCCACCGACCAAGCATTCAAACAAGCCATGCAGGACACGCTGAGGAGGATGTTGAGGGGGTAGAGGACAATGATAAAGTTAGCTATTTATTCACTCCTGTTCCAGTGATTCTATTTGCTTTTTTAATTCATCATAGTGACAAATAGCAGGATTTAACTTTAGTAATGAGTTTATACCAATACTTTTTTTGTCTCCACAAACTTTATTTATTTCTGCAGTTTTAAGCACATAAAATAGCCACTGATCTAAATCTAATGGGTTGACTGTATTTTTATCTTTATGCTTGAGGAGTGCAAAGATATACACATCAGATTGTCTTTGTGAAGTAGGAGAGTAGGTATTGGTTTCAGCGTCCCAGCCTTTGGTTGTAGCAATATTGAATTTGATTTCAGATACCTTCTTTTGCTCCCATGATTGAACATAAGCGGCAGATTTGACTTCTATTTTCAATCCTTTTTCTGTAATTAAATCATAAGCATTCCATTCTTTCCTGCAGGTTTGATCTATTCTTAATGCATTTGCAATTAAGAATTCTGCAAGAATACCCCTGGTGGTATTATTTAATAAATCAGAGAATGCCCAACACCAAAAGTCTTGACAAGATATTGACAGATCCCTTTCCTTGCTTTTGAATCTTTGATTAAAATCAGGAATTTTTCTTAGAGCATTTTTTGAATTTATCATGATGATAAAAATTTAGGTAAATATCTTATGTTTTTCTAACTATGTTGGCAATTTTATCATTGCTTCGCCCACGAAATACAATTTAAAACACCACCTTCCATTGCGATCTCTGTGCAATTAAGATTGACAACTTTTTTATCCGTGATGCTTCTCATTACTTCCATTGCTTTTTCATCTTCCGGTAAACCGAAGGAAGGCATAATGATCAGATGCTCCAGTTCAAGATAATTGGTATAGCAGCCAATGGCATGGTCATGCTTTTTCTTTGGGTGTATTATTTCAGGGTATGGCAGGATAATTTTTTCCAGTGGGCATAGGCCAACTGCTTTTTTAAATCTTTTTTGCCAGGATTTACTTTGGCTGCTTATGTCACCCATGACCAACTTCCCATTCGTTATTCTTACCATTCCATCTGAATGTCCGGTCCAGTCATAAGGTAAAATAGGAAGAATAATAACCTTCACATGTAGCAGTTCTGATAAGGTGCTAATGATTTTGTCAGAATTAATAGTTTTATTTTCCTTAAATACCTTTTCCGTAAGAAAAGCATATCCGCTTCCTGTGATAACATTTCCTCCATCGACAATCAAAGAGCTTTTTCTGGTAGTGATATCCATTGCTTTTGTTACCATTTCAAGATCAGTCCTAAGATCTGGATCCTTTGCCAGGTAATCCGGGTCGTAGCGAAACTGAATTAAATGACTCTCCACCTGCACCGGCATATAGTCCCTCGCCCGAATGTCTTTAGTGTGGGGGAGAAGGTGGTAACCTACCTGAAGATCTTCAAGGATCTTCTTTAGATTGTTCCAGAAGATGCAATGTTTTTGAGGAAGTAAATCGGAAAAATAAACAGAAGATCCAGGCATATTTCTCAAAATTGATATTAATTCAAAGATAAATAGGATGAACGTAATGTATTTGCGCTGTAAAATTGCTTAGCGCATCTTATTTGGCCTGATAATCCCCAAAGCAATTGAGGAAGACTAAAAGAAAGTTTTTTATAAAGCTTTTATTATTCAGAAGGGATTGCCGGAGTTTATTAGCTTTGATAATGATCTTGGGCTTGACGATAAAGGGGAGGTGGTTCCGGATGGCTATGCGGTTGTTAAATGGTTGGTGTATGAATCAGGTCTTGACCTTAGAAATTTAAAATATCATGTACATTCCGCCAATCCTGTTGTGGCATAACAGATTAGGAGCCTATTGGGCAATTACATCAAGTTTTTGAATAAAGAGTGAAATGGAGAAGTATTATACATGAATATCCTTACAGTTTTGAAGGTCTTTACTTAATAAGGAGGCTAAATCCGTGTTCTGCCCTATCCCCGATGTAAACTTGGTGCAATAGCTCCGGGCGCCTGTAAAAGCAGTAAATCAATCAATCTGATCTTTTTTAATTATAATATTTTGCGATTATAATCAATTATAATTATAATATTTTGCGATTTGGATAAACTTCCTGCCTTGAGCAGAAATGTCCGGAATGAGATAAAAAAAGGGGAAAAGGTATATTTTTATGATAATGGTATCCGCAATGCTGTTATCAACAATTTTAAATTACTTGAGCTAAGAGAAGACAAAGGCGCTCTGTGGGAAAATTTCCTTATCAGTGAGAGAATGAAGTTTTTGAGATACCGATCGATGGATGCTGAAAAGTACTTTTGGAGAACTACCCAACAACAGGAAATTGATTACATAGAAGAAATTGAGGGTAAGCTGAATGCTTATGAATTTAAATGGAACAAAAATGCTAAGGTGAAATTTTCCGGAACTTTTGTAAATGCTTATCCTGATACGAAAACAAATATAATCACTCCTGAAAATTTTGATTTGTTTTTATTGAATGTATGAGGCCATACAGTTTAACCTATATTAGATTTCGTCGTGAGGGGCAAAAGAGCAATAAATCAGCACATTTGCGTAGCAAAGCATGGTAGCGCTATGGTTTGCTACGCAGGGGTTCTAAGGATAGTAAAAGCAATATAGAGTCTTTGACTCGGCTTAGGGCGTCCAAAACTCCTGTTTATTTAAAACCAAAGCATAACTAAGGATAGGGGAAGAGTCTGTTTTACCCTCTTTTCCCCAAAATTAAAAGCTGCTGTATCGGTAAGGGCAGCGCCCCGCCCGCTTTGCGCAGGTGTGGGCGCAAGGGGTTGAGCAAAGGGGCGTCCTATATAATAAATTGATTGTATTTAATTGATAATAAATGAATTCTACTTCCCTATACAAAACTTACTGAAGATATTATCAAGCAAATCCTCATTGGTTATCTCACCGGTTATCTCACCGAGGTAGTGCAGAGAGTTGCGGATGTCCAGGGCCAGGAAGTCACCGGTGACACCCTCGTCTATGGCGTGTAGGACTTTTAGCAGGGCCTGACGGGTATTGATAAGGCTTTCGTAATGGCGGACGTTGGTGACAAGGGTATTGCCGGTTTTGAAGTCCCCGGCATTGACTTTCTCCAGGATTTTTTCCCGCAGTTCGTCTAAACCTATGCCGTCTTTTGCTGAAATATATAAAAGGTCAGAGAAATCTTTGAAGTTGGCCAGGGCTTTATTGTTTATATCTACTTTGTTTCCTACGGCTATAAAAGGGATGGCCAGGGCTTTCAGGTCTTCAATGTCTTTCTTGAGTTCTTCTCCGGAAGTCTGGTCCACATCAAACAGGTAGATGATCAGGGAAGCTTTCTTCATTTTCTCCCTTGTGCGCTCTATGCCCATGGCTTCCAGCTTGTCAACCGTTTCGCGTAAACCGGCCGTGTCGGTAAACCGGAAGTTGATGCCGCCAATGACCATTTCGTCTTCTATAAAATCCCTGGTGGTGCCGGGAATATCGGATACCATGGCTTTTTCTTCATTGAGCAAAGCATTGAGGAGGGTAGACTTTCCGGCATTGGGCTTGCCTGCTATGACGGTAGGTACACCGTTTTTGACGACGTTGCCTAAATCGAACGAGGATATGAGGGCTTCGATGACTTTTTTGATGTCATGGATAAGGGTTTTAAGCTGTTCTCTGTCGGCAAACTCCACATCTTCTTCAGCAAAGTCGAGTTCCAGCTCAATCATAGAGGCAAAGTGGATGAGTCGTTCGCGGAGTTTTTTTATTTCCAGGGAAAAGCCACCGCGCATCTGGTTTAAGGCAGCGCTGTGAGCTGCCTCGGAGTCGGAGGCTATGAGGTCGGCTACGGCTTCGGCCTGCGCCAAATCCATTTTGCCGTTGATAAAGGCCCGCTGTGTAAATTCTCCCGGTCGGGCCAGGCGAGCCCCGGAACGAACGAGCAATTGCAGTATCTGCTTTACGATATAGTTGGAGCCATGGCAGGAGATCTCAATTGAGTTTTCTCTGGTAAAAGACCTTGGAGCTCTGAAGACTGAAATCAGTACCTCGTCCAAAATTTTCCCTTCATCACGTATGGTGCCAAAGTGCAGGGTATGGCTTTCCTGCTTTGTCAGGTCTTTACCATGAAACAGCTTATTGCCTATTTCAATGGCATCCTTACCGGACAGACGAATAATGGCAAGTGCCCCGGAACCCGGTGGTGTTGCCACGGCGGCAATGGTGTCTTCTGCTCCTAAAAATTGATGATGGCTCACGTTGATTACGGATTTACAAATCGTTTTTGAAATTGATCCCAGGTGGCGGTCTTGTAATGATCTTCACCGAAGTATAAAAGTACCTTTTGAAGAACGTCTGCCTCCAGGTAACCCGGAACAGATTCCAGCAGATTTCCTCTGCTGTCAATGTATACGGTGGTAGGATAGCCTGTGGCTCTGAACTCATTACGTGCCAGCTCTCGCTCTTCCATTTCTTTGCCTTTATAGATCAGGGTCTTTTTGCTCTCGGCATTTAATTTTACCGGATAGAAATGCTTGTTGACCAGTTTGATGATATCCGGATTGGTAAAAACGTTTTTATCCATGACTTTACACCATCCACACCAGCCGGTATAAACGTCTACAAAGATTTTTTTTGGCTTTTTTTCAGAGGCAAGAACTGCTTCTTCGTAAGACATCCACTTAATTTCATTGGCTTCTGAAGCTGACTTAGTTCTTTTGCATCCTGCTGACATCATCAATGCTATAAGCAAGGTAAATAGGAGGGGATATGCTAGTTTCTTTTTCATTGCTCTTTTATTTGGCAAATGCTGATTTTTAGTAAATTCTTTAAGCGGGCTTTTGGTTCAGAAAAAATGTTAAGCAATCTTTTCCTGAATCATGTCCATCCATTTTCCACTTGCCCGGTATTTTTTTAGTGCCAATGAGAATATCAGGGCGCATAAGAATTCGAGTCCTGCTACGGCAGACATGGCACCGGCGATGGATCCATTGATGGCCGTGGCCAGCCAGTACCCTCCGGCGGATGCAATAATACCGAAAAGCACGGTTAGCATCAACATATTTTTAAACTTGCCGGTAAGAATGTATGCGGTAGCAGGAGGGGCTACCAGAAAGGCTACAACCAATATGGCTCCCACGGCCTCAAAGGAGGCTACTGTGGTAAAT
>JBKBXU010000183.1:0-9139 GCA_046313675.1 Cytophagaceae bacterium | reverse complement strand
TGAAAACAAACTATTCTGTAATACGTCTTTTTAATTAAACAACAAATATTTCCTGGTACAAACAAGTGCTAATGTTAAGGACTTTGAAACTATTGGACGTGTTGATGGAAATGGAACAACAATAAAAACTTCCAGCTATAATTTCAATGACGAAAATCCATTAAACGGCAAAAATTACTACAGACTGAAGCAAACTGATTTTGACGGAAAGTTCAGCTACAGTAATACCATCAACCTATATCATGAACATTCCGATGTTTCTGTTTTCCCTAATCCAAACGATGGTTCCTTTACCATTAAAATTATGACTGAAAACAATGCATATAAGCTTGACATAATTGACGTGCATGGAAAAGTTGCCTATGTATCTTCAGGATCAAACATTCCTGAATTCATAGAAGTCAACAATTTGGCCAAAGGAATGTACTTCCTTCGTCTCTATGTGGATGATCAAATTATAACAAGAAAAATTGTAGTACAATAAAACTATAAACACGCAAAGAAAGCCACAAGGTCTCCCCTTGTGGCTTTTTGCTTTTAAACATTTCACCTGCCTTTTAGCTTTTATAAAGCTAATTCCAGGATGCAGATGAAAGCCTATTTGACCCAATATTTTTTTCTTTTTATATGCTTGTTCCTCTTCAACCCATCCATAACAAAGGGACAATCAGAAAACGACTCTGAAGAATCAGAGGAAACCGAAAACCGCTATTATATTAGCTATGCCGAATGGATTACTTCACGATTTTACTTTTCCCAAAAATTCACTGCATTCAGGGTCAACGATAACAGACAGAACCGGATGTATTTCTATATGCCTAACACTACCCTTAACATGGGTATAGGTGCTACGTACAGTTGGGCAACGCTAAACCTGGCTTACGGTTTTCCTTTTCTGAATCCTGACCGAGGACAGGGAGATACCCGTTATCTCGATCTGCAAGCGCATGCCTATCCTAAAAAATTTGTAGTAGATCTTTTCGGACAATTTTACAAAGGCTATTATTTACTCCCCGAAGGTAAAGCGCAACCCGATGGAGACTTTTATGTAAGGCCTGATATTGCCCTTACCAAACTAGGAGCAAATGTGCAATACTTGTTTAATTACGATAAATTCTCATTTCGTGCCGCCTTTCTGCAGAACGAATGGCAAAAAAAGTCTGCAGGTTCTTTTTTGATAGGTTTTGAAACGTATGCAGGAAGGGCACGTGGCGATAGTGCGGTAATACCAACAGATTTTTTAGACAATCCTTTAAGAAATTATAATAGAGTTCGTTTTTTTGAAATCGGCCCTAACCTTGGCTATGCTTATACATTGGTAATCAAAGAGCATTTCTTTATAACAGCCGCTGCTTCTACCAATCTCATGGTCGGATATTCCGTGCAGGATGGAGAATTTTATAGGGAAGAACAATGGGGCATTGTGCCAAACATCATTGGCAGGGCCTTCGCAGGATATAATTCCCACAGGTGGGCAATAAATGCCAATTATGTATTTAATCAGGTACGTTTGGTTTCCGAGCAAAATTTTTCAAACTCCATTATTACAGGAAACTACCGAATTAACTTTATTTACAGATTTATGCCCGGGGACAGATTAAAAAAACGCTTGAAAAGAATACGTCTTGACCCTGATGTGGAAGAAGAACTTCAACCAAATCAATAATGTAATAAGTAGGAAAATATTAGGAAAGGAACCTTATCGGATATTTATCTGATTTAATAAATACTATCTTTGCAGCTTAATTAATTAAATCATGATTTCAGTTGACTCGGTTTCCGTCGAATTTAGCGGTTCCTCCCTTTTTTCCAATATCACCTTTAACATTAATGAAAACGACCGTATAGCCCTTATGGGTAAAAATGGTGCGGGAAAATCTACTTTGTTAAAAATCATAGCAGGCGTAAACAAACCTACCAGAGGTAAAATTTCTGCTCCCAAAGACGCTGTCATTGCCTACCTGCCCCAGCATTTATTAACCGAAGATAATTGTAGCGTTTTTGAGGAAGCTTCCAAAGCATTTTCAAAAATCTTGGGAATGAAAGCTGAAATGGAGGAGCTAAATACCCAATTGGAAACCCGTACCGATTATGAGTCGGATGAGTACATGAAAATCATTGAACAGGTATCCGAGCTAAGTGAAAAATACTACTCTATAGAAGAAATTAATTTTGATGCCGAAGTAGAACTTACGCTTCTGGGATTAGGATTCCTTAGAAGCGATTTCAGCAGGCCAACAAGTGAATTCAGCGGTGGCTGGCGCATGCGAATTGAATTAGCTAAAATTCTTCTTCAAAAACCAGACCTTATCCTTTTAGATGAGCCAACAAACCACATGGATATTGAATCCATTCAATGGTTAGAAGATTTTCTTGTTAATAATGCTAAAGCGGTTATTGTGATTTCCCACGATAAAACCTTTGTTGACAACATCACCAACCGTACCATTGAAGTCACCATGGGTCGTATTTACGACTACAAGGTAAACTATTCCCAATATCTGCAACTTCGTAAAGAAAGAAGAGAGCAACAGCAAAAACAGTTTGATGACCAGAAAAAGGAAATGGCCGACATACAGGCATTTATAGACCGATTTAAAGGAACTTATTCCAAAACCCTTCAGGTTCAGTCACGCATTAAAATGCTCGAAAAAATGGAGATTGTAGAAGTTGATGAAGTAGACACTTCCCATCTAAACCTTAAATTCCCCCCTGCCCCACGTTCAGGAAATTATCCGGTAACCGCTGAAAACCTTTCCAAAAGCTATGGAGACCACGTCGTTTTTAGGGATGCTTCCCTAGCCATAGAGCGAGGCCAGAAAGTTGCCTTTGTAGGACGTAATGGTGAAGGTAAGTCAACCCTGGTAAAAGCCATTATGGGAGAAATAGACTTTGACGGCAAACTGACAGTAGGCCACAATTGCATGATCGGTTACTTTGCCCAAAACCAGGCTTCCCTGCTCGATGAAGAATTGACCGTATTCCAAACCATTGACAACATTGCTGTGGGAGATATGCGTACACGTATTAAAGACCTTTTAGGTGCATTTATGTTCAGCGGTGATACCATTGAAAAAAAGGTAAAGGTTCTTTCAGGAGGAGAAAAAACACGTCTGGCAATGATTAAATTACTCCTGCAACCGGTTAACCTTCTTATTCTCGATGAGCCTACCAACCATTTGGATATTAAGACCAAAGATATTCTAAAAGATGCCTTAAAAGCCTTTGACGGAACACTAATCCTTGTCTCCCATGACCGGGATTTCCTTGATGGATTGGCCGACAAGGTTTTCGAATTTGGCAATAAACGCATCAAAGAACATTTTGAGGATATTAACGGCTTCCTTCGGAATAAGAAAATGGAGAACTTAAAGGAAATTGAGAGAAAAGCGTAAGAAATTTAATGTTAAGTTTTAAGTGTTAAATGTTAAGTTTGCCAAATCGATAACAGGTTATTGAGTTACTAAGACATTGATTTACTGAATTGTTGGTAAAATAGTATTAAGTGTTAAGTTTTAATTTTTGAGCGTTAAATTAGGCATAAGTCTTAAGGCATAAGGCGTAAGGAAAACAGCAAGAGTAAGTGACATAGATAGCCCTGTATTATGGACTATTAACTGAGATATTTTTACAATTAATTCAATTAAAAATTATTTCTGTCGACCATGGACCATGGACTATTCAAGCAGATTGCCATGACTTACCATCGCTCATCGAAAGCCATCTGAAGCCCCGCATTATACTGTGAACTATGGTGCATCGACCTATTACACAAAACTATTTTTTATCTTAAATTGTAAAAAAGAAAATACAAACGAATATGAAAGTCCTTTTTTATAGTTTTTTCTCCTTCCTCCTCCTTTCATTCACTTTATCTTCATCTGTAGGTAAAAAAACAGGTTCTGAGGTAAAAGTCAATAAACAAAAGGAGCACTTCAAATACATACTCCACAAATCCGATACCCGTGGACAAAGTAAAACTCCCTGGCTCCTGAGCAGGCATACCTTCTCATTCAACAGATACTACGATCCGGAAAGAATGAACTTCGGTACCCTGAGGGTACTCAACGATGATTATGTTGACAAAGGAAAAGGTTTCGGAACACATCCTCATGATAACATGGAAATCATCAGCATTGTCCTTGAAGGAGCCATAGAACATGAAGACAATATGGGTAATAAGGGTATCATCAAAGCCGGAGATGTACAGATTATGTCAGCAGGAACAGGCATTACTCATTCTGAATACAACCACTCTAAAACAGACCCTTTAAAGTTTCTACAAATCTGGGTTTTCCCGGACAAAAAGGACGTAAAACCAAGATACGAGCAAATCAATGGTATACTGAATAACGTACCCGTAAATACATTTAAAACCATAGTTTCCCCTACGAATACAAATGCAGTATTTCTTTACCAAAATGCGGTATTCTCTATAGGCGAATTCAATATGCAGAAAAAGGCAGAATATTCGTTAGCTTATAATGGAAACGGAGTGTATGCATTTATACTGGAAGGAAGTGCAAAGATCAATGGAATTCCCATTGAAAGAAGAGACGGCATAGGCATCTGGGAGACAAATAAAATTAGTATAGAAACCACACCAGGATTAAAGATCCTCTTGATGGATGTACCAATGATTGATTAAATAAACCCCCAAGTTTTGCTACTGCATATTCTACATAATCTCATTGATCCTGAATTTGCAGACTACCTTGAATTAGGCTGGGATCACATTATAGATATCAAAGCCTATGACCACCTGCTGTTTGTCATGACGCTTTGTGCGGTATTTACGCACCAGGAATGGCGTAAAATTCTTGTGATTGTCACAGCCTTTACCATAGGACACTCCCTTACGCTCGCTCTTTCATCATTGAACTACTTTATGCTCGATGATGACCTGATAGAATTGCTGGTACCAATGACCATACTATTTACCGCTTTAGCTAATGTGGTTAGAAAAAAAAGCAAGCATCTTGAAAGAACCTTTGATAAAAGGGTGATTGTAAACTATGCCATTGCCCTTTTCTTTGGCTTGATTCATGGTCTGGGTTTTGCCAATAATTTTAAATTTTTATTAGGTGAAGATAACAGCATAGCAAAGCAACTTTTTGCCTTTAATACCGGCCTGGAAATCGGACAGATTGCCATTGTTTTATTTTTCATGACGCTGCTTTTTCTGCTGACACGCCTATTTAACCTTAAGCATAGAGAATGGACAGTTTTCGTTTCAGGTGCAGGAGCCGGCTTGTCGCTGATGATGATCATAGATGTTTTGGTTCAATGAGAAAAACAACGGGCATATTTATACTTCTTTGCCTTCCTGTTTTCAGCATGAACAGTCATCCGTTGAAAATGGCATATACCGCAATTAAATACCTTCCGGAAAAACAGGTTTTTGAAATCAGCCACCGTGTATTTCAGGATGATTTTGAACTTACGCTGACAGAAAAATACAACTATTCCGGTGCTGATGTGGTCGAAAATCAAAATGATTCCTATACCCGTAAGGTGGTGGATGCCTTTTTTGACAAAAACTTTTCCATGCATTTCAATAATGTAAGAACAGGCTTAAAACATGTAAAGACGGAGCAAAAGCAGCAAATGGGTATTGTTATCACCTATGAAACAGAAAACATTAATACCTTGAACCTGAAAGATGTTAAAATCTATAATTTCATTCTGATGGAAAGCTTTAAGGAACAGCTTAACATGCTTAGTTTAAACATTAATGATGAAGTAAAGCGTACCCTTAAGTTTGATATAAAGAATACCAAAAAATCAATAGACCTAAAGTAAGTAAACTTACCTTTTCACAAACCTGATTACAAGAGGCTCCTGCCCTTCTAAAAACACATGTACAAAATATACTCCGGGTGTTAGTCCGGCGACGGATATCGGGAAACTTGAATTTCCTGAGGCATTGGAAAAACTTTTTGAAAGGGTATTTCTGCCAAGGACATCCAGGATTTCTACTTCCAATCCCTTTTCCGCCTTGCCAAGAAGATAGATATGATCATCTGCCGGGTTGGGATATAAACTAAATAGCTGCTCTTGTCCTATATTTACGCTTCGTATAGGGCTAAATGCGTAAGTCCCGTCGTAATCTATCTGCTTTAGCCTATAGTAAGCGATGCCGGGTTCAGGGTTTTGATGTACAAAATAATAGGAAACAGCAGAAGAAGAATTTCCGGCACCATCCAAAGCACCTACTTTAACAAACTCACGTCCATCTGTGCTGTATTCTAGCTCGAACTTCTCATTGTTCTTCTCTGTAGCCGTAACCCATTTTAGGCGGACATCTACACCCATATTTTCAGCCTTAAAAGACAATAGCTCAATAGGTAAAACAGAACAGGGGGAAAACTCCGAAGTATTCCTCCTAAAACCACCAACAGACTGAGTTGCGGTAAATACATAAAAACCCTCCTGATCAGCTCCGGGAAGGCCCATTACCCATGCACCACTCCCATCCGCAGTCGTTTTGCCTATAAACTGCCATCCCTGGCAATCGTCACACCCGGGATTTACTTTAAAAACTTCGATGATGGAATTAGCAGCAGCGCTTCCGGAAATTTCGCCTGTACCTAGATCAACCATTGGGCTTTCAAGTGGCATAGAATAATTATCGTTGCCCACACCTTCCAGGTTGATACCGTAACCGTTGCAATAAATACTGTTTTCCTGAATTCGGTTTAGACGGGAAGCTTCTTCAGCTATATATACAGCATTTTCTACATTGTAACAGATGGTATTAACATGGTTACCGCTCGACCCAATCCGATTTCCTTCAGAAGCACCTGTAATCAAAATTCCATTGTGTAAGTTGCCTAATTCTCCTGACAATAAATCTTCATTATTACCAATGATATTATTAATAATCGTATTATCATTACCATTGTGAATATGGATGCCATTTAAAAAATTGGAAGAAATATTATTGCCATAATGATAGGTTATCCCTGGCCCTGCCCCACCATAACCCAAATAATTATTGTAACTATCTTCCAAATATATACCATTACCACCATTGGAAGCAGCTTCACCATTCATGTTTAATCCAATAAAATTATTAGCTATTATGAAATTCCAGGAAGAGTCAATTAAAGCAATTCCATGATTTACATTGTTGCCAATAAAACTATTCCCAATAGAAGCTTGAGATTTATTAGTACTTAAGATTCCGTTTCGACCATTTCCTAATGGATCCAAACCATTGTATTGAAAGCCAATTAAATTTTCATTAATAGGAACCTGTGAATTAATCAAGTGAATACCGTCTAAGCCATTACCAGATATGAGGTTATTGTTTATAGAAGAGGTAGGACAGTTTATATACATTACGCCCGTCTGCTCATTTGGCCTTGCTAAAGTACCGGAAATATCGGTACCAATAAAGTTATGACTTGTATGATTTCCTATGCTGTTAGAATAACATTCCACAACAATACCATACTCATTACCGGAAATAACATTGCGCTTCCCTTCATTTCCAATCCTGCTGCGAGAACAATTATAAATATAAATACCAAAGTTTTTATTTGAAATAATCTGGTCACCCTCTGTATCAAGCCCGATGATATTGTTTAATATAGTATTACGTACAAACGAGTTTTTTACCAAAATCCCATGTCCCTGTTCTCCCTCAAACTTTCCATTACCAGAGATCAGATTACTGTCTATTTTATTAGTTGCAATGGTAAACAAACCATCTTCTCCATCAGGCCCTGAAATATGAACCCCATTCCTACTGTTTCCTATTTCTAGTAAACCTGTAGCATCTGTGCCTATTTGATTACCTTTGATGATTCCATATATTGAATTTTCAACAAATAGGCCATTGCCATAAAAAGCTTCAAAAGGCAGTATCTTACCATTGCCGGAAATAAGATTATTTTCTATAGAAAATTCATCCGATCTTTCCCTGAGGAAAACCCCATTCCAATAATTCCCAAATTCCTCTTCCCCGGAGATATTCGTCCCAATTTTATTATTGAGAATTTTTACTTCCGTACTGCTATTGACCCGGACGCCATCATTACAATTGTTTGAGATTACGCAATCCCTGATTACGCCATCCTCTACTTCACCGGCAAAATATATCCCGTGGGAGGCATTGCTATGGATATAGCAGTTTTCAATAATAGGCCGTAAACCATTTTCCCTTACATAAACCCCTGAACCACCAACTTCTATTTCATCCCCACATTCTTTCCCCGCTTCCCCTGTAGCCCCTGAAATTTCAAGACCACGGAGTGTGACCAAAGTTCGAATGTTAAAAATATTTTGCTGTTCAGGAAAACCTTCTCCAGCACGTATATGCACCTTATGATCACCGGCATCTATGACCACTGAATGGACGATAAGCAGCTCACCAGATGTCAGCTCAATATCAAAATCATCGGCAAAACTTACTGTCCCGTCCCCATACAATGCATTAATTATCGCTTGTCTGAGCGAACCTGGGCCACTGTCGGCATTGTTCGTGACCAGGTTTTGGCCATTGGCAATGAATGAAAGAAAAATAAAAGCCTGTAAAAGTAAAAAGTTTCTCATAGCTGGAATTTGAAAAAACATGTTTAAAAAATTAACATTCAATCAATTCGCCAAATATACAAATTATAATCAATAATAATAATTATATACAATCATACTTTTATTATATACTTTTGTTGTTTAAAAATTTTCTAGTGTAATGATATATAAGGGGCAAGAAGAACCGGAAAGCCAACTTTGAGGTTCAACATATGCGAACGTATAGGTTTTTAAATATTTTTTCCCTTTTTACTAAAATATTAAGTTTGAAAATCTGATTTTTGCACCAAAGAATTTTAGAATATATAATTTAAATAATAGCAATGACAAAAGGTCCTGTTTCACAGTTTATGGCTCATCATTACCGGCATTTTAATGCTGCGGCTATGATGGATGCCGCTAAGGGATACATTACCCATTTAGATGAAGGTGGTAAAATGATGATCACGCTGGCTGGAGCCATGAGTACGGCTGAATTGGGCGTTTCCTTGGCTGAAATGATCCGTCAGGATAAGGTATCCATTATCTCCTGCACGGGAGCCAATCTTGAAGAAGATATTATGAATTTAGTAGCACACTCGCATTATAAGAGGGTGCCTAA
>JBKBXU010000182.1:0-9238 GCA_046313675.1 Cytophagaceae bacterium | reverse complement strand
ATCTCTGCATAACCTTATAAAAAGACCCAATATTGAACTTGACGACTTCGCTAATTCAAGAGAAGAGGTACAAAACCTGTTTTTAAACTTTAGTAAAGAAGTTATAGAACAGGCAACAATAGATATAAAGTATAAAGACTATATTGAAAAGGAAGAACAGATAGCTAAAAAAATGGCTAGTCTGGAAGACTATATGATAACAGAATCATTAAACTATGACGCTATATCAGCCATATCTGCAGAAGCAAAAGAAAAACTAAAAAAAATACGGCCTGAAACCATCGGACAGGCTTCAAGAATAAGCGGAGTATCTCCATCCGATATCTCCATATTAATGATATACCTTGGTAAATAAAAGATAATGGAAGAATTAAAAGAATGTCCTTCATGCATGTCAAATGATCTATCCGTGGTCATGAAAACAAAGGATTATAGTGTAACACAAGAAAACTTTACCATCGCCAGATGCAATAACTGTGGTTTATGGTTTACAAACCCTCGTCCATCAGAAAACGCAATAGGCCGTTACTACCAATCACAGGATTATATTTCCCATACAAATACCAGCAAAGGAATTATAAACCGTCTCTACCACCAGGTACGAAACATTACCCTTAAAAAGAAAGTAGCGCTAATAAATTCCCTGCATAAAGGCAAAGGCTCTATTCTGGATATGGGCTGTGGAACCGGATACTTTCTTGCTGCTTGTAAAAACGATGGATGGAAAGTAGAAGGAATGGAACCGGATGACAATGCCAGAAAAATGGCTTCGGAAATAACCAATACCAGAATAAATAAATCATTGGATGTAGTGCCTAATGGACCATATGATATTATAACGTTATGGCATGTTCTGGAACATATACACAAACTCAATGAAACGTTGGAAACACTCTATTCTAAATTATCAGCAAAGGGTAAATTAATCATTGCCGTACCAAATTGCTCATCGTACGACGCTGCAAAATATGATGAAAAATGGGCTGCTTACGATGTACCAAGACACCTATATCACTTTACACCAGAAACAATAAAGCCCTTACTTAAAAAGCACCATTTTAATATTATTGATGTTAAACCAATGGTTTTTGATTCATTTTACGTGAGTATGATAAGTGAAAAATATAAAGGATCAGGAATTATTGGCTTGCTTAAAGCATTTCAAACAGGCCTTATTTCAAATATGAAAGCAGGGAAAAATAAATCTTCAAGTCAGATATATATAATTGAAAAAGCATAAATGGATAAAATTCTTGCATTTTTTTTTCTGATTGCTATAGCCATTATACTTAAAAGCTGTGCCAATGTAATGCCTCCTACCGGTGGTCCCCAAGATACAGAACCACCACAGGTAAACTACAGTATACCGGAAAGTGGCCAAATAAATTATAAATATCAACGAATTGAAATGGAATTCGATGAAGATATTAACCTATTCAACATACAAGATCAATTACTCATTACACCGCTCACCGATATTGAATTTGATGCAGTAGCAAGAAAAAACCGTTTGTTTATCCAGTTTCACGAACCATTCGAAGAAAATACGACCTATATATTAAACTTTAGAGATGCAATAAGGGATCGAACAGAAAACAATATAACACCCAATCTTAAACTAATTTTTAGTACAGGACCCTATCTTGATTCCATAGAAATAAAAGGTAAAGTACTTGATCATTTAACAAATCAGCCCATTCCTAATATTAATGTAAATCTGTACCACAGCGATGACACCCTAACCATAGAAAATCATCGTCCTCTATATCTAACAAAAACAGATGAAAATGGAGAATATAAAATTACCAACATAAAAAACGGGATATATGACCTATATGCACTGGAAGACAAAACCAATACCATGCTTTATGAAAAAGAAAATGAACGTATAGCATTTAAAAAAGGTGTTGATCTTAATACCAATCAAGAAGAGGACTTATCCATTGCACGATTTATTACACGGCCTCCAAGAATTATTAATAGAATGTCAAAGGAAAACAGGTTCAATATAACATTTAATAAAGGTGTGGAAAGTCTGGAGATAGAGCATCTGGAGGAACCTGAACATGAGTTTATATATTATCCCGCAGAAGATGGAAAAAATTATATTCTGTTTAATACGGTTCAACATGAAGATAGTGTCCCCGTAAGAATCACTGCCATCGACTCCAGCTTAAATGTTTTAACAGATACCATCAATATAATTTTTGATACTCAGAAAAAAGAATTGACACAAGAGGTAATTAAGGAAATTCTACCGACCGACAGAAAATTACATCCGAATAATCCGGAAATAAGTATAAAGTTCAATAAACCCGTCAAAACTGTAAATTCTGACAGTATAATTATTACTTTAGATACTATTATTCAAAATATTGATGTTCAAAACTTTATATTCAATAAATACAGAAATGAGCTTAAAATTACGGGCATAAAAAAAATTACCGATACCTTAGCCCTGTATATTGGATCTACAGCCTTTATAACTATGGCCGAAGATACCAATACAACGAAGAGCCAAATCTTCACAGCAAAGAATCCGGAGAGCCATGGTTTGATGAGTGGAAGAGTGGAAACAAGCGATCCGCATTTTATTATCGAATTACTCAATTCTAGATTTCAGGTAATTGATACATTAAGAAACCAAAACAAATACTCATTTGATTTCTTAGAACCAGGCCAATACCAGTTACGCTATATTAAAGACACCAACAATAACGGGAGATGGGATAGTGGTAACCTTGAAGAGCAAAGACAACCCGAACAGGTATTCTTCTATAAAGATGTTATAAACCTGAGAGCAAATTGGGAAATGAGAGATCTTGTATTTCGTATTGAGGAGAAAAAAGAACAATAATTATACACAAAGAATGTTAATTAAAAAGGGTATAAAAAGACTTTCACTTTTCATGCCGATGACAGGTAAAGATATCAACAATATCGTGGTCCTTTAGTTGTTAATAAGAATTAATAAGTCAGAGGTTATACCACAAATGCGAACATAAACATTTTAAATTAAAAATTGTTTATAAAAATCAGCGTTTGTTTATAAACTAAGTAAAATACTGACCAATAATTTGATAAATATTAATATCTATGTGTACAAAGGGAGAATAACCTTCATCTTATTAACTTAAATAAAATACAAGATGTATATAAATAAACTTTTCAACTTGTACACAGCCCTAATAAGGAATAAAAAAATATATATAAATAATTTAACTATAAACTAGATGAAACAACATCTGTTTAAAACTATTAAAACTCGCAGTCTTCTTTTTTGTTTAATTTTTTTTATAACAATTGTAAAAGGAATTGCGCAGTCCGGCGAACTTGAGCTGGCTAATGAGTATTTTCAGTCTGAAGAGTACATAAAAGCCAGGTATTTATATGAAAAACTTGCCAAAAAAACGGATAATTATCAGTATATCTACAACAACTATCTTCAGACACTTTATCATACCAAAGACCTGGATCAGGCCGAAAAGTTTCTTAAAAAGGCTTTAAAAGCATTTCCTGATAATCTTGTATATCGTTTAGATAGCTATTTACTGCAGGTTAAAATAAATGGTGTTGATAAGTCACAAAAAGAATTATCTTCCCTGGCTTCTGATATTAAGAATAATGAATCATCGGTTTTATTTTGCGGAGATTACCTTTTAAGAAAAGGGCATCCTGAGCAGGCAAAAGAAATTTATCTTACAGCCAGAAAAGCCAGTGGGCAAAGTTATGCCTATGCCTTGCCCTTAGCAGATGTTTACAATTTGTTAGGATTTCCCGAAAATCTTATTGATGAACTTCTCAATTATTTAAAAGAAAATACCTCTGCCTTAGAAGGTGTGTGCAATACATTTCAGAATACATTGGATGATCAACCAAAAAGAGAACTTCTGGAAAAGAAGTTATATGAACGCATACAAAAGGAGCCTAATGAGATTACCTATAATGAGCTTTTATTGTGGCTTCATATTCAGAACAAAAATTTTAACAAGGCCTTGATGCAAGCGAAGGCCATAGACAAAAGAAACAAGACATCTGGTGCTAAACTTATTGAAGTGGGCAAAATAGCGTATGAAAATAAGGATTTTGAAAATGCTATTAAATATTTTCAATATGTGGTGGATGAATACAAAAATGGCTTTCAATATTCCCTGGCTAAACGTTATCTGATCAACTCCAAAGAAGAATTGGTTAAGAACATGTATCCAGTTGAAAAGGAAAAGATTATTTCCTTAATCAAAGATTATGAAAACATGATTTCTGAATTGGGTAAAAATCATCATACGTTTGAGGCAATGAGAAGCATGGCATTATTATATGCTTTTTACCTTGATCGTAAGGATACAGCAAAAGCATTGCTTGAAGAAGTTATAAAGTTGGGTAGAAATGACCATAAGTTTCTTGCCAGGGCAAAACTGGATTTAGGAGATATTCACCTTCTCATCGGAGAACCATGGGAGGCGAGTTTAATCTATTCTCAGGTTGAAAAAGCAGAGAAAGACGATCATTATGGGCATGAAGCAAAATTGAAAAATGCAAAGCTTGCGTATTTTAAAGGAGAGTTTGAATTGGCACAAGCTCACCTTGATATTTTGAAAATGGCAACTACTCGTGAAATAGCTAATGATGCAATGGAGTTGAGTATTTTAATTCAGGATAACATAGGTTTGGACTCCACAGAAGCAGCGATGAGGGAGTATGCGGCCATTGACCTTCTTTTATTTCAAAATAAGACAGACGAAGCCCTACGGGGTTTGGACGCAATGTTGAAAAAATTCCCCAATCATTCCCTTACGGATGACATTTTTATGCAAAAAGCAAAGATATACCGTAAGATTGGCAAGTATGAAAAAGCTGTGCAAGCTTTGGAAGTTATAAACAGCAAACATGGCCATGACATCCTGGGCGACGATGCCTTGTTTATGATGGCAGAGATCTATGAATTTAATATGGCAAATAAGGAAAAAGCCATGGATTTATATCAGGATCTTCTTCTCAAGCATCCGGGAAGTATATTTACAGCAGAAGCAAGAAAACGAATTCGCATTATGCGAGGCGACAGAATTTAATATTTTGTCGCTTATCGTTTTACCTCAAATAGTGTATTTTTCAAATATTACCTATCTTTAGATTCTAACAAACTATTTAATAATGATTAAAAGAATATTTCCTCTGGCCATACTCATGTCATGGAGTTTTGTAGCCTGCAATCCGACGGATGAAAAAGTAGCTTCTTCAGAAGAAAAAAATGATTATACAATTTCCATTGGGGATCTTTCCATGGAATTGGATCCTCAAACAGGAGGCAGGATTGTTTCTATAAATTATAAAGATCACAACTTCCTGACAGGAGCCGATGTGAACGAAGATAACTGGGGTTCCACATTCTGGCCTAGTCCGCAAAAATCGTGGGGATGGCCGCCGTCTGAAGAATTGGATAAAAAACCGTATTCGTTCAGCAGAGAAGGTGGAAAAATTATTTTAACCAGTGAAAAAGATTCTCAACAAGGCATAGTGGTAAAAAAAGAATTTGAAGCTGGTGCAGATACTTCCATTCTCATTACTTATACCATTATTAATTCAACAACGGAGCCTATCGCCATTGCGCCATGGGAAATTACCAGGGTAGCTCCCGGAGGTATTACGTTTTACCCAAGCGGAAAGGGTGAAAAGAGGGGCGATCTTGCTCCTTTAACAAAGGACACAATGGGAATTACCTATTTTGTTTACGACACAGAGACAATTCCGGGAGGAGTACCAAAGCTGTTAAGTGACGGATCAGAAGGATGGATGGCTCAGGTAAACGGGAATTATATTCTGATAAAGAAATTTGTTGATATTTCTCCTGAACAAGTAGCTCCTGAAGAAGGAGAAATTGAGCTTTATGCCAATCCGGACAGGAGCTATATAGAGATTGAGCAGCAGGGTGCTCTTGAAACGGTTCCTGCCGGAGATTCTTATTCATGGAAGGTAACCTGGTATTTGAGAGAATTGCCTCAGGGAATTACGGTTCCTGCAAACGATGATCTTCTTGGCTGGATAAGAAATATGGTGAAGTAATTCCATACCGAAGTTATAAAACAAAATAGCCCTGCATGAGATGCAGGGCTATTTTTGTTTACTTTTGAAATTCTACCAGTTTGTACATTTTTCTACCTTTTATATAATAGCCTAGTAAAACTTTGTCCTGTTGAGGAATAATGCGAATGAATTCAGGTGTGTTCGAGCGGAAAGCCACTTGTTCGAAATCTATAATTTTTTCTCGTAAAGATTTTGGAACATTGCCTTCTTCATGGTCAAAGTAAGGGGTATTCATTAATGATTTAAAATATACGGTTTTAATTCTTTTATTAGCGGTTCCATAGTAAGGATAGTATCCCGGCCAGCCATAAAAACCCTGTCCATAAGCACCATAGAATCCACCACCACCCATGCCCATTCCCATGCCGCCCATACCCATACCCATTGGTCCATAAAACGAGCCAAAGCCTACGGACATTTCCGGACCTCCCCATGCTGAACCACTATTTCTTGCAATGTATTCCTGGTAGGAGCCAATATGTAATTCATGTCTTGAGCTGTCTACCTTATTTACTGCAATGGCAAGTTCGCCCGCCATCAGGTTTTTAAAAAATTTTGTCGGTTTATTAACAATGTCTATTTCATCCACCTGAGCTCTTGAGTTTTCTGAAAAGATGGGGCCATTATTAATTCCTATTGGACTTTCAGGAAATATATTATAGTTGTTGAGTAATTCCATACTGTCCAGGTTGATAATAGACAGATTTAGCTGCTTTGGGCTTGCTGTAACACGGAATAAGGTTTTTTCATAAATAAATGAATTTCCTTGTTTAGACGAGGCTGTATTTCCACGTTCAATTTTAAAATTCATTTTCTTGTACTCTGAAGTGCCTTCTTCCGGGTCAATTGTGATTAGGTTAGTTCCTTCAGGGGTATCAAAAGTCATAATAATTTTACCGTCCAGAACATAAAGTTTTTTATTTGAATGGGTTGACTTTATATTGTTTTCCAATTCATAGCTTACCATTTCGATGTTTGCTTTTGAAAAAGAGCCTCTGCTTAATGAATTGTTGTTGCTTATTAAGCTTTTATAGAATTCCGGATACTCAATGTTGTAATCCTTGAGTTCAAAATCAGCCCCTCTGTCGGATTTCCATACCTTTAAGGCATTTGTTCCGGAAGGAACAGTGAGTAAATAAAAATGGCCATTTATTTCAAATGATGATAAATATTGGTCATTTAAACCAAAAATCCCAATTTTGTTAAAAACGTGGCTTCCAGTACTACGATTAATTTTTAAAGAGCTTAGTTGACGGCTTTTGCTGTTAAACAAATGTACGACAACCTCTTCCTTATGAATAATGCTACCCAACACTACCTCATTTTTATCCGGCTTTTGTAGATTAATGATGATGTTTTTTTGGGTTTGGTATTGGTTATCCAGGATGGATAATTGAAATTGTTTTTTACTTTGAAACAGATAAGCCTGTGTTCCAAGAGTATCGCTGATTACGTTGACATCGGTAGGTTTTGAAATAAGTACCTGAACCTTTCCGACATCTCTTTGGGCATAAGAGAAGAATGATATAAAGAGTAAAATTATATAATAAGGCTTTTTCATACCTGCAACAACAATTTTTGGTTGATTTTGATTCCTTAGCTTTAAACTAAACGTTCAAAGATGCAAAATCTTACTACAAATACTACAATTCAATGTTTTAACGTCATTATGCCTTCGTAAAAAGAAAAAAATTGAATTCGGCTATAGTGGATTTATTCTTTAGCAGAAGACATGTTGAAAAATAATTTCGACGAAATGGATTGGATATCTATTGACTTTAATAAAATAATTTGTTTCTTACATTCAATTTCGATTACTCCTCAGGAGATTTTTTTGATCGGAAGATTACTCTGCTTTGTCTGCCTGTTCTCCTGCTGTAATGGCAGGAGATTCAGGAGGCATTTTTCAGGCCTCTTTTACCAAATCTCCGTAATTTATTTACTCTACCCATAGCACCAGGCCTTTTAAATACTCTCCTTCCGGATGATAAATATTTATAGGATGGTCAAGAGGTTGATGTAGTTGTTGAATAATTCTTACATTTCTTCTTACATCGGCAGCGGCACCAAAAAGTATTTTTCTAAACAAATCGTTATTAATATTTTGGGAGCAAGAATACGTAAACAAGATGCCTCCGGGTTTAATTTTTTTAATAGCTTTCATGTTGATTTGCTTATATCCTCTACTTGCATTTTCAACGGCTCTGGCATTTTTGGCAAATGCCGGAGGGTCAAGAACAATAAGATCGTAAAAATCGTCGGGCATATCTTTCAGAAAATCAAAACAATCGTCGGTTATTGATTTGTGTTTTTCTTTGGGTAAGCCATTGAGGGCAACATTTTCTTCGGCCAGATTGGTGGCTGCAGCAGAAATATCCAGCGAGTGCACCTCCTTTGCCATTCCGGCGAGTGCATAGACACTGAAGCCTCCACTGTAGCTAAAAGCATTCAGGACGGTTTTATCCTGGGCATAAGCCTGAAGAAATAAACGGTTGTCCCTTTGGTCTATAAAAAACCCGGTTTTTTGACCTTCAATAAAATCAACATTGAATAATAATCCGTTTTCCATTACAGTAACCGGGTTATTGGCCTCTCCACTTAGCCAACCGGACAAGGGATTAATGTCTTCCAGTTTTGTGGAACTAGACTTTGCCCTAACATATATATTCTTAAAACCCAGCTCCGTTAAAGCGTCTTTCAGTAAAGGCAATAATTTTTCTACTGCCTTGATAAGAACCTGTAGTACCAAAACATCATTGTATGCATCAGCAATTAAACCCGGAAAAAAATCTCCCTCGGCATGAAGAAGCCTGTAGGCATTTGTACGAGTTGTATCAATAAGGCTTTTGCGCAAAAGCAGCGCATTATGTATTTTTTCTTTCCAGTAGTCAACGGTCTGAAAAGCATTTTTTTCTTTGTCAAATTCAAATAAGCGGCAAGAAATCTGGCTGGTAGTAGAATAAAAGCCATAAGCTAGGAAGTTGTTTGAAACATCTTGAATCTCGACAATATCACCATCTTCGGCTGGCACTTTTCCTTCTATGCCACCACTAAATATCCAGGGATGTCGTTTAAGAATGGAGCGGTCTCTACCTTTCTTTAATTTTATGATCGGAAGGTTCATTAATCTTGGATTTATTATTATTTTGTAAATCTA
>JBKBXU010000181.1:0-9312 GCA_046313675.1 Cytophagaceae bacterium | reverse complement strand
AAAGCAGCGAACGTATAGAAGTTATATTTTTTTGTGAGTAAACCAGGCTATTGTTTAAAGGTTTTTCCTTTGTTTTTTATTATGCTAATGGGTATTTCTTCATGTGGAAAATATGAGGAAGGGCCTAAATTTAGTTTAGCATCAAAAAAAGGAAGGATATGCAATAAGTGGAAGCTTAATGAAAAATTTGAAAATGGCATTAAACAATCCCTGATTTCGGATGATGTTTACCTTATAGAACTTACCAAAGAACATAGTGTAATCGGATATAGAGGCTCCACCTCTATGCTTTGGGGAACCTGGAGCTTCGATGAGACAAAGGAGCATTTAGTTATAGTCGATAGACAAGGTAATATTTATACCTCTAAAATTCTTAGATTGAAAAAGAAGGAGCTTTGGCTGGAGGATGTGGATGGCGTCCATAAAGAGGAGCGTCGATATGTAGCCGTAGACTAAGAGATTTTTTTTGTGTTTATTATTATCCCGCTCGTCTTTTCTAATAATTCGATTTAGTTATTTCACATAAAATCATGGCATAATACATTAATTCGCAGAAGAAATAATTTTCTTTAACACAAGTCGCAACACTGTTGCATTATATTGGAAAGCTTATTATCTTGCAGGGCAAAAAAAATAAAAAATAAGACGATGAAAAGAACAAATTTATTTTTAATGGCGGTTGCTTTCTTAATTGCATTTTCTGCCGCGATGTCTTCCTGTGGTAAGTATGAGGAAGGTCCTAATTTTAGTTTAGCTTCAAAGAAAGGCCGTATTACCAATACATGGAAATTGGCTGAAATTTATGATGATGGTGTAAAGGAAGAGCTTGATGCTGATGAAGTAGAAATTCTTGATATAAAAAAGGATGATGCGTTTACCTGGACACATACCCATGATGATCATTCAGATATTGAAAAGGGAACATGGAGTTTTGATTCATCAAAAGAGCACCTTGTCTTAACCTTTGATGATGGGGAAAAAGAAGAGTTCAAAATACTAAGGCTTACAAAAAATGAGCTATGGGTAGTTGAGGAGCATGGAGCTCATAAGCACGAACTTAGATTTGTTTCTGCAAACTAGTTTTTTCATTTTGTATTAGGGAAAAGCACCTCGTAACAGGGGTGCTTTTTTTATTCCAGTATTGCCACTGGCTTTTTATTTTCATCTATGGCAACAAAGGTGAAAGAGCCGGTAATCGCTTTCTCTCTTTTATCGTTAAACATCTCTTCCACGAAAATTTCCACAGAAACATCCATACTTGTTCTTCCAACGCGGCTAACTTTTCCAATTAATTCAATTATGGTGCCTGAGGGTATGGGTTTGGTAAAGTTTATTTTATCAGAGCACACCGTGACCATTTTTTTTCGGCAAAAGCGAGTTGCCGTAATAAAAGCTACCTCATCCATCATTTGCATGGCCGTTCCTCCAAATAGTGTGTCATAATGATTGGTAGTGTTTGGAAAAACAGCTTTAAAAATACTTGTAATGCTGGAGTTTATTTTTTCTTCGATGGTCATAGTTAAAAATTTGCCCTAATTAATGAATAGGATAATAAATAATAAAAGAGTATCAATATTATTGAACCTAAAATTAGTGAAATCAACAAAGAATAAAGAAATAATTTTATGTCTGGATATTTTAGGAAATCTTTTGCCCAGAGTCATTTTTATCAGAAAAAAGGTGAGAATCCCTACTGCCAGAATGGTAAACACCGCTTCTGCTTTAATTAAAGGTGCAAGTATTTTATCTTTTTATGGATCCCCAACCAGATTTCTGGCCGGGGCTCCTTTTAATACATAAAATCATCATCTTTATCTTCCAATACCGTGACCAGATCAGAAACCTGATCGTGTAGCATTGAAAGGTCTTCTTTTATGATGTACCAAACCGGGCTAGCCTCAATTTCCCCTTCTATATTATACGCAGCAAAACTCAGGTTGTACAATACATCCCAGTCTACGTCTCTGTATTTATCTTTAAATTCATCTGACAAAAGCCTTGACGCTCCTCCTATGGTTTGCAACATGTAATATACTTGTTGGCGCATATTTTCTCTGGATGAAAAGTCTTCAAAGCTAGCATCTCCGAGATATCCGTTTATCTCTTCTATGGAACGCATAATGTCAATAAGATGTCCTTTGTCCTCCGTGTACCTATCCATATCTTTTACCCTTTATTTTTTTAACATAAGCTGAAAAGAGTTTGTTACATTTGGCTTTGCCAACTACATTTACAAAATGGTAAATCCGGAAGAAAAAAGGCTTATTCATATAAGTTCAGCTAGAAAATCAGCAGAATATGTTTGCCGGGAGGTAGAAGCTCTTGGGTATAAGGTAGACTCACATAAAGAGAACGGTGTGTTCCTTAAGGGAAATTACCGTGATTGTATGAGGTTAAACCTTCACCTTCGCACGGCTTACAGGGTTTTATGGCATTTAGGAGATGTAAAAGCTCCAGGGCCGGATGATTTGTATAGAAAAGCCCGCAAATTGGAATGGGAGAGAATCATTGAGCCGGAGGGATATATAAGCATAAATTCCCATGTAGAAAATTCTTTCATTCTGGATAATCGATTTGCCAATGTTCGCCTGAAGGATGCTATTGTGGACCGGTTTAATGAGATTTATGGTAAAAGGCCTGATTCAGGTCCGGATACTGATAAGACTGTTATTTATTTATATTGGGTGGAAGGGAGAGCCAGCCTTTACCTGGACACATCAGGAGGCCCGCTTTCAAAGCATGGCTATAGAAAGTTTCCTTATAAGGCGCCACTTTTGGAGGGTTTGGGTGCAAGTATTATTATGGCAAGTCGTTGGGACGGGCAGTCAAGTTTTATAAATCCTATGTGCGGAAGCGGTACGCTTGCTATTGAAGCGGCACTCATGGGGATTGATAAAGTTCCCGGTTTAATGAAGGACAATTTTGGGTTTATGCACACCCTTTTTTATAATCAGGATGTTTGGGAAGAACTGAGGACGGAGGCATTAGGTAAGGTTAAAAACACGGTCTCTTTTAAAATTGTGGCCAGTGATATTAATGAGGTGGCTATAGATGCTGCAAGAAATAATGCAGCCATGGCAGGTGTAGATCATTTGATTGAGTTTAGTGTTTGTGATTTTAGGGACACGCCTGTTTATAATGATGGTGGCGTAGTTATCATTAATCCGGAATATGGTGAAAGATTGGGTGAAACTTCGGAGTTGGAAGACATATATAAAGCCATGGGTGACTTTTTTAAAGCAAAATGCCAGGGATATACAGGATATATTTTTACCGGAAATTTTGCGCTTGCAAAAAAGATCGGTTTGCGCACCAGCCGTCGCATTGAGTTTTACAATGCGACCATAGAGTGCCGGTTATTGGAATTCGAGCTATACAGTGGATCGAGGAAGATCACCCCTAATGACTAACAAAAACCGTATGTAACGGGTTTTTTTATAAATTATGTCACGCCCTAAAATAAAAAAGAAATTTTTATTTGTTCTGAATCCCATTGCCGGCGGCAGAAGGAAAGATGATGTTCCTGCCATGCTTGATGAGTTTTGTAAAGAGCATAATATACTTTACAACATCATTAAAACCACAGGAAAAGAAGACCACCTTCGTATAGAGGAGCAAATACTTCAAAATAAGTACGATGCTGTTGTTGCAATTGGAGGGGATGGGACGGTTAATCTTGTAGGCAATGTTTTATTGGGAAAAAATATTCCCCTTGGAATACTTCCTTTGGGTTCTGCTAATGGCTTGGCAAAAGATCTGAATATTCCACAAGAGTTGCCTGATGCATTAAACGTACTTCCCCGCTTTCGGCCAAAATTTATTGATACCTTGAAAATCAACGGGTACAATGCTTTTCATTTAAGCGATCTCGGCTTTAATGCAAGGGTTATTCACCGGTTTGCCAAAGGCTTGTTAAGAGGTAAGCTTAGCTATATATGGTATGGTATTCAGGAGTTTTTTACGTTTACCCCCTTTAACTATACTATTCTAACGCCAATAAGCCGCTATGAAGGAGATGCATTTATGATGATCATTTCCAACGCAAGCAAGTTCGGCACCAACGTTGCCATAAATCCATTGGGTGATATTCGTGATGGGTATTTTGAAATTAGCATAGTAAAGCCTTTTCCAAAGTTGCATAGTTTTCACATTATGTATTACCTTCTTTCAGATAAAATTCATAGGTCAAAGTACTATAAGGTCATTCGATGTAAACATGCAGTGATTTTTAATAAAGATAATGAATCTTTTCACATCGATGGAGAACCCTGGCTTCCGGTAGAAAAGATAGAAATTGATATACATCCAAAAGGCTTGAAAGTGCTTTTGCCATAGTTATTCTCCCCAAACTATATGGCTTCTGTAGGCTAATCGGGGACTGCCATCTTCCTCCGGTTCCCAGGCTTCAAGCCATACATCCCCTTTCCTGAAATAGTTTAGCCTGAAAAATCCTTTGTGGGCGTGCGTAAATGCAGCCCCTTTTCCTTTATGTACATACGTTACTTTGGATCCGGATCCGCTGACAATATAATGCTGACTGGCTTTTCGAATGTATTGCAGGTTATGATCATGCCCGGCTGCATAAACAAGGTTGGGATAGTTCTTAAAGATCTGTACCAGCCGCTTTTTCATTTTTTTGTAACGGGGGTGCGACATATACTATATTTACCCAAAGTATTTTATATAAATGGGGTATAGGGAACCGGCAAGTGGAAGGGGCACATACATTTTTTTATGGAGTTCCGTTAAGGGAAACAGGTGTTGTTTTACATCAAACTTTCCTCCATGAAAGGCTTTGCTGTACATAGGATGGTGGCCTATCACAAGCAGGTGCTTGTTTTTATTTTCGTCAAGCACCTGTTCCAGGGTCGAAAAAAAGTCTTCTTCACTTTGCACCGTACACCCATCCTTCGCACCGATGGGTTTTTTTCCTTTATGTACCCACCATTGCGTATTGATCACAATGGCACAAAGGTTTTCATAGAGAGGAACAACAACCGGACCCGGGCATCCGTTGCGAGGCAGGTAAAAATCGTCTCTTCCAAAAAAATTATCTACGAAATCCTGCTGCCGTAGTACTGCCTTCAGCCCTCCTCTTCGCCCTTTGTTCCAGTCATGATTTCCGGAGATAAAGCAGACCCGCCCTTTGTATTCTTCACATACCTGAAGCTGACTCATTAAGTGGTCGGCCGCTTTAGCATAAAAGGCATTATCCGGTTCGGGCAATCCTTTGGGGTAAATATTGTCTCCCAAAAAGAAGACAGCGCTTTTTTCCTGGGCCATTTTAAGCTTTTGCTTTAAAATCACCATGGTAGGTTCGGGGTTTTTGGTTGTATTAGCTCCTGCATCACCTATCAGAAAGGCAGAAAAAATGATCTCATGGTCAGATGATGGAGATTTTGCCCTCCAATTTCTTTCCGTATGTACATACCATGGTTTTTTAGGTTTCTTCCTTGATAAAACATACCAGGCGATAATAACAGAAAGAACTGCCAATGATATTAAAAAATATTCCCAGGAACTTATTTGCATGGTGTCAATAAAGCAAAAAAAGATTTTAAATGAAATTCTACAGCAGAAAAAATCCCTCAATAGATAACCGGTTTTGCTTTACAAAGTTTCTGCCTAAAAACATTTAGTGAGGTTTTCCGCTTTATAGTTAACAGGAAATTTTATTTAGAATGCGCGCACATTATTACAAAATCTTGGGGTTGGAAGAGGGGGTTTCAGATGATAAAGTAAAGAAAGCGTATAAAAAGTTGGCTAAAAGATTCCATCCGGATATAAACCCATCTCCTGATGCACATCAAAAATTTCTTAAGATTCAGGAAGCCTATGATGTAATTATAAATAAAAAGTTGATTTCAGTCACCAATACAGCGTTCGATCCGGAGCTTGCCATAAGAAAGGAGAAGAAAAGACGGTATGAGGCATGGCTTAAGGAGGTTAGAAGAAAAGCAGAAAGACGCACCAGGAGAAACTATCTCAGTTTCAGAAATTCTGGCTATTTTACCTTCGCCAGGGTTAGTTTTTTAGTGTTACTATTTATTGGTTTTGGTTTTCTGGTTCTGCCGGTCATGGTATTCTTTTATATCATTGAAAGAGGAATACTGATCTCCATTTTTTGCGTCCCAATTGGCATGCACATCATTAATATCACCTATCAACATTATATAAACCTGTATCCGCCTGAAGAAAGCCGAAATTTTTTGCTGGAAAAGCTGCGAAGACAATTTTTACGCAACAACGATAAAATGATCGTTTTTGCTGTAATCTCCGCTCTTTTGATTTTAGAAATGATTGTTTTTTATTATTTAATCAAGCTTGGAGCATCTTTATTTGTTTCCATTTTGCTTTCTTTCCTGCCTCTCATTATCACGGCATCCTTATATTTATTGCTACCAAAAATGGTCTCAAGAAAAAGACGTTAAGTGTTGATTTTTAGCTTGATTAGTCAAAGAATCTTTCTTACTTTACGGTGGCAGTTTAAAAAGAATTTATTCAGGGTGAAATCATGAAATGTATCTATTAGCTGTTTCTTTCGTAAATGACACGTATAGTATTTGAAGGGATGCAAATAATTGTCAATACCCACCCAAGGAGAATCTTTTAAATAACGTCCAGCTTTCATGGCTCCTATTTGGGGTAATGCAAATATAGCCAAGGCGTTTTTAATGTGTTTTGACCCTTGCCGGGGAGCTTTTTAACTTTCATTTATTTTATAGGTTATTTAATAAAAGGAGGTTTTATGGCAGATTGTTTTGTGGCGGGGATTGGTGCTTCTTCCGGAGGCATGCATGCTTTATTTGAGTTTTTTAAAAATGTAAAGCCGGGGATGAATATAGCCTATGTAGTAATAAGGCATCTAAGCAGGGATTTTCCTTCGCAGTTTCCGGAGCTTTTACAAAAATATACAGATTTGAAAATAAATACCATTAAGGGTGGAGAGGAGCTCAAGGCTGATGAAATATATGTGCTTCCAGAAAACAAAAAGGTCTATATAAAGGACAATATTTTGCATCTGGTAAATCGGCCTGAGAAGGAAATAGTAAATCATGCAGTAGATTTCTTTTTATGTTCTTTAGCAGAAGATAGGAAAGAAAAAGCTATTGGTGTTGTTCTTTCCGGTGTGGGTCATGATGGTTCGGCATGTGCAATAAAAATTACGAATTATGGAGGGTTAAATGTTGTGCAGGACCCGCAATCAACACAGCATAACGGAATGCCGATGAACGTTATTGAAAAAGATCATCCGAAGGTAATGCAACCGGATGATATACCTGAATTTCTTAGAATGTATACTAAAGAAAAGTAAAGCGGGCTTTTAAACCCGCTTCAGGAAGACAACTCTGCTTTGTTGGAAAAATATTAATAGTCAGGCTTCCGATACAAAAGTATTAATTTTTCAGGTATCGCTAAATTCTAATGCACCGGAAATATTACTTCAATTTTATGCTGATTGTTTTTTGTTGAATAATCAATAGTATAGCAAAAATAATCGCAGATTTTCTTGACAATGGCCAGCCCTAAACCAATTGTGCCATCTGCTATATTGTCCTTTTTAAAGCGCTCGAAAAGTTCTTCCGGTTCTAAATTTAACGCCTTCCCGGTATTAATGATGGTTATGCCTTTGGCTGTTAAAATTATTTCTATTTCTCCTTCCTCAACGTTATGTCTGATGGCATTGGTGAGTAAGTTTATGATGAGTATTTCCAAAAGAATTGCATTTCCTTTTATCATGCATTCTTTTGGCAGGCTGATTTTCAGACCCAGGCTTTTTGCTTCAATTAATTCAGACAGATTGTCCGCATTGGATTTTATAATTGAGCAGAGATTTACCTCGTCGTCAGATTTATAATGGTGGTAGTCTAGTTCTGAGAGGAGGATAAGTCCTTTATTGAGTTGAGAAAGTTTTCGTACGGAATCAAAAATGACACCTATAGCAGACATTTCCGATTCTTTTAAATTTCCTGATTGAATCAGCAATTCCAGTTTATTTCTTATAATGGAAAGGGGGGTTTGAAATTCATGTGACAGGTTCTCATTAAATTCTTTTTGCCTTACAAAGTCCATATAGATCTTTTTTGTCATTTTTTCTACACTTCGACTTAGTTTGTCAAACTCGTCAATATCTGTTTTATCATGCTCTATAATTTTTGTTTTATTAAGATCATATTCTTCAAGTTTATTTATCAGCCGATAGAAAGGCTTCCATAGTTTATCGGAAACCATTTTATTTATTAGAAGCATTCCGGCAAGTATGATCAGAAAAAAAACAGCAAATAATGGAAGAATGGCATTTTGCAAATAGCCTACTTCTTTAAGATTCCGTTGAATATGTAATCGATACATGGTGTTTTTATGTTCAAAGGACATTTTAAGTAGTCTATTTTCAGAGGAGTGTTCATCACCTTGTATAGTAAAAAATTCTTTAACAGGGACAGTCGGTGTATCCGAGGAGAAAATTTCTAGTTTACCGGGTATGCGTAGTTGTTTCTGTAGGGTGCCTTCTTCTATAAGTGCCTGGTAATGCTCTCCTTCCCGGACAAGAGATTCATCCAGGCTTTTAAGCATTATTCTTTGAAAGAAAATGAGCAGAAAAACGCTTGCAATGGACAAAACCAGAAAGGTGAAAATCAGATAATATAGTGTCTTTTTTTCAGTCAGTCTCATTGTCGGAAAATTTATAACCTATTCCATAGGCCGTTTTAAGATAGTCATTGCAGCCGGCTTGGATAAGCTTTTTTCGGAGATTTTTAATATGTGTGTAAATAAAATCCATAGAGTCAACCTGATCTATATGACTTCCCCACAGGTGTTCTGCTATAGAATCTTTTGGGATTACTCTTGATTTATTGGATATAAAGAAGGTTAGCAAGTCATACTCTTTTGCAGTCAGCGTCAGGTGCTGCTCGTTTACAAAAACTTCCCTAAAGTCGGGCCTTATGAGGATTTCGTGAAATCGGATTTCGGTATTTCCGTCAAACTTGCGTCGACGAATAATAGACCGTATACGTGCGTTTAGTTCAGAGAGATGAAAGGGTTTGGGTAGATAATCATCTGAACCGGAGTCCAGGCCTTTGATACGGTCTTCGAGACTGGTTTTTGCAGAAATTATAATAATTCCTGCATTTATATTATCCGTTTTTAGTTTTTTTATTAGATCAAGACTATTGCCGTCCGGAAGAGTAATGTCTGCTACAATGCAATCATAGTCGTAAATCAATGCTTTTTCTGATGCGCTTGCAAGGTCTTTTGCCGTTTCACAGACATACCCCTGTTCAATGAGATATTGGTTAATAGATTCTCTTA
>JBKBXU010000180.1:7872-9328 GCA_046313675.1 Cytophagaceae bacterium | reverse complement strand
CTTGCTTCGACAAATTCTCATTAATTATTAATCAAGGACATATTCATATATTTCAATCGGTAAAAGTTGACTGCGATAGCTTTTCTTAATCTCAGAATGCTTGATAGCAATATATATGTGAGCGTTGGTACCCCAACCCCCAAACAAGGCTGCACAAACCCGTGTGACTTGTACATGGATATATACTCTATCGTAAATGCTGCAAAAGCAAGTGCATGGTTGGCCTGATTGCAGGAGTTGGTCTGGGGATAATTATTATGCTAATTAGGAAGGTTTCGATACACTGAATGGAGTATTGGCTGGTCGACAATACTCTTGGCAACTTCATATGGCACAACAACCACGGTGGCAGGTGCTGCACATATGTAGTATCAGCAAATTGAAGTTGCGAGGAAAACACACACGAACAAGAAGCAGAATATCCACTCAGTACATACCTGAGTCCTTGAGCTCTCCCAAAGGAATGATACTGTCTTGATCCTGTAGGGCAACAATGGACTTGAGATCATTGTACAGCTCTTCCTTTAATTGTTCTTGTACGGGAAGTTGAGAGATAGCGTTGTGCATACACTTTAGCCAGGCTACTGCGGAGTCTTCTGTTATCGGATGCGGAAGGTGTCTGGCCCTTAAGCGGGGATGGCCAAATTTTTCGGAATATAGATCTGGACCGCCCAGAAACTGGGTTAAAAAGAGATATTGTTTCTCTTTTATTACATCTTTTGGAGTTTTTGAAAAAAGATCCTTGATAACAGGATCAGCAAAAACATGTTCATAAAAGTTATCCACAAGTATTTGAAGGTTTTCCGCTCCAAGCCTTTCATAAATGGTATTTTCCATCTTTTAAATGTATTTAAATGCAATTATTGAACGTGACGAAGTAACGAATAATTTTTTAAAAGAAAATTTTTGCTGTATTTTTAAGCTGCTAACGGAAGAAAATCTTCTTCTACATTTTTTAGGCATAAAATTTAAAGATATGGCTGCAACAAAATTAACTATTAATAGCAATGGATCTTTACGGGTCGAGGGAGATTTTGAGATCGTTGATCAAAATGGTAATGTATATGGTTTGGGCGGAAGAACACTTGTCAGCTTATGCAGATGTGGTTTATCACAGAACAAGCCGTTTTGTGATGGGGCACATAAAGGAAACCTGGATCATGAGGCTAAAGCCTTTGACCTACCGCCAAAAAAGGTATAATTCTTAAGCATCTCATCAAATTTATTTGTCTGAATGGCAGAAAATGTAGTTTATAATGAGGACAGCATTCGTTCTCTCGACTGGCGTGAGCACATAAGGCTCAGGCCGGGAATGTATATAGGTAAATTAGGGGATGGATCCTCTCAGGATGATGGTATTTATATTCTGGTAAAAGAAGTAATTGACAACGCCATCGATGAGCATATGATGGGTCATGGCAGGACCATCGACATCAAAATTTCAGAACATAAGGTT
>JBKBXU010000180.1:0-7862 GCA_046313675.1 Cytophagaceae bacterium | reverse complement strand
TTGAAATACGTGATTACGGCCGCGGAATTCCCCTCGGGAAGGTTATTGATTGTGTTTCTAAAATGAATACAGGTGGTAAATATGATTCCGGAGCCTTTCAAAAATCCGTAGGACTTAATGGGGTGGGTACCAAGGCAGTTAACGCTTTGTCGTCCTATTTTAAAGTACAATCCGTACGGGATGGAATGATGAAAGTTGCTGAGTTTGAGAAAGGGCAATTGAGTCAGGAGCATAAGGAAGAGCCTACAAGTCAGCGCAATGGTACCTATGTTTGTTTTGTTCCGGACAACACAATTTTTAAGAACTACTATTTTATTCCGGAATTTCTGAAAGAACAGCTTTGGAACTATGCTTTTCTGAATGCTGGTTTGACCATTAATTTTAACGGGCAGAAATTTCATTCTGAAAACGGCCTTCTTGATCTTTTGATGCGGAAGACGGATGAAGAAAGTATACGCTATCCGATCATTCAATTAAAAGGCAATGATATTGAAATTGCGCTAACGCATGGTATTCAGTATGGAGAGGAGTATTATTCTTTTGTTAACGGACAACATACGACTCAGGGTGGTACCCACCTGGCGGCTTTCAGAGAGGCAATTGTAAAGACGGTAAGAGAGTTTTATAAGAAAGATTTTGACGCTTCCGATATTCGTGCCTCTATTGTGGGTGCCATTGCCATTCGAATTCAGGAACCGGTTTTTGAATCTCAGACCAAAACCAAACTTGGTTCTCAGAATACCTATCCGGATGGTCCGGGTTTACGTACCTGGATCAATGATTTTGTAAAAACCGAGCTTGATAATTACCTCCACCAGCATAGCCCTGCAGCAGAAGCCATGCTTAAGAGGATTTTGCAGTCTGAAAGGGAGCGTAAGGACATAGCAGGTATAAAAAAACTTGCCAATGAAAGGGCTAAGAAGGCCAATCTTCACAATAAAAAATTGCGTGATTGTCGCTTACATCTTGATGAAGAGAAAAGTGAAAAGAAGTACGAAACTACACTTTTTATTACCGAGGGAGATTCTGCAAGTGGTTCCATTACTAAGTCCAGGGACGTGCAGACACAGGCAGTATTCAGCCTTAGGGGTAAACCTTTGAACTGTTTTGGCCTGACAAAGAAGATCGTGTATGAAAACGAAGAGTTTAACCTTCTTCAACATGCCCTTAATATTGAAGATGGTCTGGATGCTTTACGCTATAACAAAATTGTAATTGCCACCGATGCGGATGTGGATGGAATGCACATCAGACTCCTGCTTCTGACATTTTTTCTACAGTTTTTCCCTGACCTTGTTCGAAACGGACATTTATATATTCTGGATACACCACTGTTCAGGGTGCGTAATAAGAAGGAAACCTTCTATTGTTATAGTGAAGAGGAAAAGCAAGCTGCCGTTCAGAAGTTGGGAGGGAAGCCGGAAATAACCAGGTTTAAAGGTTTAGGTGAGATTTCTCCGGACGAATTCGGTACTTTTATAGGAGAAGAAATCAAACTTGATCCTATTGTATTAAAGAAAGAAACATCCATTACAAAACTGTTGAGTTACTATATGGGAAAAAATACCCCTGAGAGGCAACAGTTTATTATTGAGAATTTGAAAATTGAAAAAGATCTGGTGAAGGAAGTATCTTTAGACTAGTCTAAAGATAAGTCTACATCTATCTATGGTTCAGTTAAAATGTTCAGCCGTCTTAAATTGATTGTTTAAACATAAGGATCAAATATTTATTTTAAAAACCTGATTATTTTAGCTAAGAAAATTCAGGTATTTTGCTTAAATTAGCCCGTTAATTAAAATTAAATTTTTATAATAAAGAAATGGCCGATAATATAATACCTATTAACATTGAAGATGAAATGCGGGGAGCGTACATAGATTACTCTATGTCTGTTATAGTTTCCAGAGCGCTTCCTGATGTGAGAGATGGATTAAAACCAGTACACCGCAGGGTTTTGTATGGAATGTCTGAACTGGGTGTTAATTACAATAAACCTTATAAAAAGTCTGCAAGAATTGTTGGAGAGGTCCTTGGTAAGTATCACCCTCATGGAGACTCTTCTGTATATGATACCATGGTTCGTATGGCTCAGCCATGGTCATTGCGCTATCCTATGGTCGATGGCCAGGGTAACTTTGGTTCCGTGGATGGTGATTCACCTGCAGCTATGCGTTATACGGAAGCCAGACTAAAGCGAATAGCGGAAGAAATGCTTGCGGATATCAATAAAAACACCGTTGATTTCACGCCTAACTTTGACGACTCCCTGGACGAACCTTCCGTATTGCCGGCCAAAGTTCCTTGTCTACTGATTAACGGTTCTTCAGGTATTGCCGTGGGTATGGCAACCAATATGGCTCCCCACAATTTGTCTGAGGTAGTGGATGGCATTAAAGCGTATATTGACAACAACGACATCACCATAGAAGAGTTGATGGAGTTTGTAAAAGGCCCTGATTTTCCAACCGGTGGTACCATTTATGGTGTGCAGGGGATAAAATCAGCCCTTGAAAGCGGAAGAGGGCGTATTGTTATCAGAGCTAATGCCACTTTTGACGCCACAGCCAGCGGGAAAGAGCAGATCATTGTTACCGAAATCCCTTATATGGTGAATAAGGCTAACATGATTGAAAAAACTGCGCAACTTGTTAATGAGAAAAAAATAGAGGGAATCTCTGATATCAGAGATGAATCGGATAGAGATGGTATGCGTATTGTATACGATCTTAAAAAAGATGCCGTTCCAGGAATAGTATTAAATAACCTGTATAAATACACCCAGCTTCAGTCTTCATTTGGTGTAAACAATGTGGCTCTGGTTAAAGGTCGTCCAATGACGCTTAACCTTAAGGACCAGATTCAATATTTTGTTGAACACAGACATGAGGTAGTTACAAGAAGAACCCAATATGAGTTGGATGAAGCTGAAAAGCGTGCTCACATCCTTCAGGGTTACCTGATTGCCCTGGATAACCTTGATGAAGTTATCTCTCTGATCAGAAACTCAAAAGATCCTGAAACTGCTCGTGAAGGCTTAATGACCAAGTTTGAGTTAAGTGAAATTCAAGCCAGAGCCATCCTTGACCTGAGACTACAAAGGTTGACAGGCATGGAGCGCGACAAGATCATAAAAGAATATGAGGAGGTAATGGCATTAATAGACCGTTTAAAGGAAATTCTTGCCAAAGTAGAATTGCGTATGCAGATCATCAAAGATGAATTGCAGGAAATGCGTGACCGCTACGGAGATGAGAGACGCACGCAAATTGTACACTCATCCGACGATATTTCGATAGAAGATATACTTGCAGATGATGAAATGCTTATTACCATTTCCCATGAGGGTTATATAAAAAGAACCCCGCTTGATGAATACAGAACGCAAAGCAGGGGAGGCGTAGGATCCAGAGGCGTGGTGACCAAGGATAATGATTTCACTGAACACCTTTTTGTTGCCACAACCCATAATTACCTATTGATCTTTACAGATGCCGGAAAGGTATATTGGTTGAAAGTTTACGAAATACCTGAAGGCAGCAAGGTTTCCAAAGGCCGGGCACTTCAAAACCTAATCAACATTGAAAAAGATGAGAAGGTAAGAGCTGTAATAAATGTAAAGAGCCTTAAAGATGAAGATTACATCAACAACACGTTCCTTGTTATGTGTACTGAAAGAGGTACCATTAAGAAAACAACCCTTGAAGCTTACTCCCGTCCGCGTTCCAATGGTATAAATGCCATCACCATTAATGAAGGAGATAGCTTGTTGGATGTAAGGCTTACCAGTGGAAATGATGAGATTGTGATAGCCCTTCGTTCCGGAAGAGCCATACGATTCAATGAGGAGAAAGTACGGCCTATGGGAAGAACGGCTGCCGGTGTACGTGCGGTAACCCTTGCCAACGAAAAAGACAGAGTGGTAGGTATTGTAAATGTTCGTGATCAGGAAACAACTAATTTGCTTGTTGTATCCGAAAAAGGTTTCGGAAAACGTTCCGACATCAACGACTATCGCATAACCAATCGTGGTGGAAAAGGTGTTAAAACCATTAATATCACAGAGAAAACCGGTGTGCTTGTTGCTATGAAAGATGTGACTGATAACGATGACCTTATGATCATAAACCGTTCAGGAGTTGTCATCAGAATCAGTGTAGCTTCGCTTAGAGTGGTTGGACGTGCAACACAGGGTGTAAAACTGATTCGCTTAGGAGAGAAAGACGAAATATGCTCGGTAGCTAAAATTGAACGTATTGAAGGAGATGAAGAAGCTGCAACACCGGAAAGCGACAATGCCATTGTACCGGATACCACGGAATTGGCTGATGATGCGCCTTTAACAGACGATGCGCCTGAGCCGGATGATGAATAAACAAGACCGGATTTAATCGGTAAAAGGATATTCCGAAATTCTATAATGGCTGTCTTATAAGTGAATGTATTTGAAATGTTTCTTGAAACTGAATTCAGATAATAAACACTTTTAAGACAGCCATAACGTTTTTATAATTGTTCATTAAAAATTGAAATTGAATGAGATATTTAGCCTCTACACTTTTGTTCCTATTTGTTGCATTATCGGCTTTTGCTCAACAGGGAGCCATTACCAACGCCATTCTTTATCATAAAGACGGTGAGCTGGACAAGGCTCTTACAGAGATTGAAAAGGCTGTTCAGCACGAAAAAACAAAGAATAGTCCTGAAGCCTGGTATTACCGGGGAGTGATTTTTGAAGCTATTTCCTACAGTGAGAATCCGCAGTACCAACAGTTATCTGAGAATGCACCTGCGGCTGCTTATGAATCGTTTACAAAGTCCATGAGTCTGGATGAGAAAAAAGCAAAGTATTATAAGTTGTCCAGTGAAAAAATTCCCAACCTTTATCCTGCTTTTATTAATAAAGGATATTCAGACTATGAAGGCCATAAGTTTGACAATGCGGTCAAAAACTTTGAAATGGCACAGCAGGTAAATCCATCCGATACGACAGGTTATCTTTATGCCATGTATGCTGCAGAAGAACTTGAAAGATATGATCTGATAAAAAAGTATATCAGCAGTTTATCCGGCATTGGGTATAAAAGTGCCTACCTGCACTACAACCTGATTCATATAGTGCAAAATATTGATAAAGACAATGCGAAGGCTTTAGAGTTGTCCGAAAAAGCATTAAAGGATTTTCCCGGAAATGCAATGCTTTTGGAACAGCAAACGAATATTTATATCGTTAGCAACAAAAGGGAAGAGGCTATAGCCAACCTGGATAAACTTTATAAGTTGAATCCTAAGGATGTTACAGTTTTGGCACAACTGGGCGTATTGCATGACCGTTCGGGGGATAAGGATAAAGCGTTAAACTATTATAAAGAAGCTATAGCGGTAGAGCCCGACAACTATGTTGCTAATTTTAACAGTGCAGTTATTTATTATGACAAAGGAAATAAGTCCAATGAAAAGCTTCGGAAGTTCACAATGAACTCAGACCTTAAAGAGAAGGCAAAGGTAGAGCAGGAAACCGAAGACCATTTCAATAAAGCGCTAAAATATGCTGAAATTGCTCTTAAGAAGTCAAAAGATCCTGAAGATACGAAAAATATACAGTTGTTGATAAGTGAAATTAACAAGGTTCTGGGGCCAAGGGAAAAACAAAAAAGTCTGCATTAACAGTGGGTATATTAGAAAAAAAGGCGCAATGTGAAAATTTGCGCCTTTTTTTTGCTCGATTTATTTTTTGGATATAATAGAATCCATCCACTCATTAGGTATGTTTTTCAAGGCATCTTTTAATTCTTCCTCCCATAGGGAGCTGATGTGCTGAAGGTCTTGTTTTTCGTAACGTTGCTCAATGATTTTAAAAGAATTTGCACGGGAAATGAGTACATCTATAGGGAATTCAACATCATTGGCTGTAACACGTGTACTGTCAAAGGATAAAAAACCCGCCTTCAAGGCCTCCTGCATGCTTGATTCATAAGAAATAACTCTGTTTAAAATTGGTTTTCCGTATCCGGAATTTCCTATGATAACAAAAGGGGTGCTTGCTGTAACTTCAATCCAGTTTCCTTCAGGGTAAAGCATAAAAAGTTTATGCTCATCATCTCCGGGTAATTGTCCTCCCACAATGGTATAGAGGTTAAAACTTAGCCCTGAACGTTCCAGGGAAGCCCGGTCTTCTTCTGCAACTTTTCTTAATTGGGCACCAAAGGCGTTGACCACCTTATAAAGTTTATCAAAAGAATCTTTATCCTTATCCAGCACTTCTTTAAAATAAGTGATGGCTTTATCCCTGACAGACCGTAATCCACTTGTCATTAAAAACATGGAATAATGGTCTTTTTCATTTATGTAGACCTTTTTGGCAGTAGTAGTTTCTGTTCCTGAAGTAATACGCGTATCCGAAATAGCAACAAGGCCGGAACGTAATTTAATTGCTAGGCAATAAGTCATGAGAGAGTGTTAATTGAATTGCAAAATTAGGAAAGTATTACTGTTGTACAACTATTACCTTATGGGAAGTTTCGTTACGACCTGTGGTAAATAAAATTCCTTTTATGGGACTGCAATCACTATAATCTCTGCCATGACAAACTTTTATATACCCTGAATCCACCTGTAGGTTATTTGTAGGGTCAAATCCCACCCATCCTGTTCCAGGTATAAAAGCTTCTACCCATGCATGCATCATGGCAGAACCTACATGGTTTTTGCCCTGATCTACATAGCCGGAGGTATAACGGCAGGGAATGCCATTGGCACGGGCGATGGATATAAAAACATGGGCAAAGTCCTGACAAACCCCTTTGGCAAACCCGATAACTTCATCTGCTGAAGTTTCAACTGTAGTCACTTCAGGTTTGTACTCCAGCGAAGTGTATACATATTCATTGAGTTTTGTAAGAAAGTTAAAAACAGGTTCTAATGATTCTTTCTTAAGCACAAATTCTCGATTCTTAGCATCAATACTTGTTAACGGGGTTTTTTGAATGAATAGGTAGTTATCTATGTAAAAATTGCTATCCTGTAAAATCTCGTTTTGCCGTGCAGGTGAAATTTCATCCTGAAATATTAACTCGTTGTCTTTTTTTTCTACGATGGCATGAATGGTCAACGTTATTTCCTTAAAGGGTTTATGAGGACGAATACGTAGGGTTTTAAAGCCAAAGGAATTCTCTATAATAAAAGGCACTTCCTTCATGTTCTGCTCCAGGCTATATTCCAGCAATGTCTGCGATGAATCGTTGCAGGGCAATATTATATACTCAAAGAAAGCATCGTTAACTTCTTTTTCATATTTATTATGGCAGAAGTACTGGATATCAAATAATTTATTCATTCAGCTTAGTGAAATTTTGCGTCTATCAACATTCCTAATTTGTAAATATCTTTCAGTGTTTTCTCTAGAAAAGGCAGCACTTCTGAATGGATATCCTCTATGGTAAGGTAGTGAAAGCTTGACCGTAGCCTTCCGGAGAAAAATTCAGGTGAATCTTTTCCCTCTCCACCTATTTGCACCTTCATAAGGCTTTGATGTGCTTCCTCAAGATTGAAAATAATGGATCGGGGAAAGTCAGAATTAAGAATCAGGAACTCCAGTGTATCTCTTTCATTAGGTACTTTTTTGTAATGAATCCTGCTCATATCAAAAGCTTCGGCACTTTTTAATAAAGTAATGCAAAGGTATGTTTCGATCGCCTTATCTAAATTTACGCCATTCGCTTTCCGGATATCCTTGATTTTAGATATAAGCATTCTTGTTATCTGTCCGGCTGCTTCTGTATGAATTCCAAGTTGAATAAGATGCCAGGTAGAGTTATGGATTAGCGTATGATCAATGTATCCGTTTACAATAGCACATTGTT
>JBKBXU010000179.1:0-9443 GCA_046313675.1 Cytophagaceae bacterium | reverse complement strand
TGTACTTCTTGTACTTTTAGTACTGCTTTTTGTGGTACTTTGTTTTTTTAAAGGTGTTCTTTGGGTACTACTTTCTTTCGCAGTTTTCGTTTTTGTTGTTTTTGCCTTGGCTGAAGGTGTCTTTTCTGCACTTTTGGCTGTAGTTTTTTTCCGCGTGGTAGTCCTTTTTTTAGGCTCATCTTTGCGGGTATCTTTTCTGCCTACTCCTTCATTTTCTTCAAAAGGAATGTTATAGGTGAGCACCGGCCTTACAGAATGTCCGGCCACATCTTCCGCAATACTACTTTTGAAAAACTGAGAAAAACCGGTTCTGCCGTGTGTACCCAATACAATCAGATCAGCATTCACTTCATTGGCAAAATTTAAAATACCTTCCTCTTCAGAACGATCTGAATAAACAACTGCCTTATGCTTTTTATTTGCCCCGTATTTACTGACTATATCGTCCATTTTCTTCTTGGACATAGTAGAAGAAAGGAATTTTCCCGGTGTATTTACTCTGAGAAAATGGAGATTAGAATTAAACACCTCTGCAAATTTCACAACCCTCTGAAATAAATGAGGGATATCCTCTTCAAAATCAGAAGCAAATATGATGTTTTTGAAATTAACCTTACCGGGCTTACTTTTTACCGTTAATACAGGAGCTTTCGATTTTCTTATCACCTTCTCGGCGGTGGAGCCTATAAAAAAATCATCAAAGTCATTTCCTGATCCCTGGCTTCCCATAACCACCAGATCTGCCTCGGTATTGACAATGTCGCTGATAATACCTGAGTATGCTTTGTCGACGGTAACATCAGATTCACAATGGTATTTTTCTGACTTCAGTTTTTCTGTAATTTTGTGAAGACGCTTAGCTGTCTTTTCCATTAATTTAAGGATGTAAACCTTATGCATATCATCCTCAAAAACCATATCTCCTGTGGCAGAAAATTTTGGTGTATAAGGCTCCTCAATAACATGGAGTAATTTTATTACGGCATTTTTCTTCCTGGCTATAAATTTGGCCACTTCCAATGCATTATTTGAATATTCCGAAAAATCGGTTGGAACTAATATCGTTTTCATGATGGTACAATTAATTTTTAAACTTCCCTTATCATAAAACAACTGTTCCACCTTGGAGTTTGTTAAATTCAACCAGCCAGTTGCACCATCAATCCTAATTATCCGCCGACCTTTTTCACTTTATAACCTGCTGCAGTTAACAACTGAATAACCTTTTCCCTAACATCTCCCTGAATCAGAATTTCTCCTTCTTTGGCACTCCCCCCTACACCACATTTGTTTTTTAACATCTTTCCAAGATCTTGCAGATCCGAATCCTGCCCTACAAATCCCTGAATGAGTGTCACCTGCTTCCCACCACGTTGTTTTTTATCCAGGCTCACCTTCAAATTCTGTTGCTGTGACGGAAGGGTCTCAGCTTCATTTTCCTGCTCATATTGATACTGAAAATTTTCATCCGTAGAATATACAATTCCTGATTTCCCCTTATTCTTCTTAGACATATTGAACGTTATTTTAAGCTAAAAAAACCGGCATTTTTCGGTTTAGTATAAAGTTTATAAATTTATCCTGCCCATCCAAATCCTTTCTTATGGAAGCAATTACCAAGGGTTTATCCATGGAATCCGTCAAGAGGCAAAACTCCTGATAAAAATCTGTCAAATAATTAACTATCCCTGAATTAGAGAAATTTGTTATAAGGTATTCCACCAAAAGTTTTTCTTTTTCCGTTTCAGCATCGTTTGACGGAAAAGGAGCAAGCAATGAAACCGGAATCTCCTTACTTAATTCCGGGAAAATCCACTTAAACTGCTTCCATGCAATAAACTCTATCCCCTCCTGCATAGGAAGTACAATGCTCTTAATATCATGCATACCGTAAGGTAAAAACAATACCGGGCATTGGCAATCCCGGATTACTGCAAGACCTTTATCCGGCATATCAGAAGAACAGGCTAAAAGATCGGAGTATGAAGACTCCATGCTTAAAGCCTGATCTAATGTATCATAAAGTTTCAAACTCACTTTAAAACCGGCATTTCTGGCCTTCTTTTCAAAAGTGGATATTATATCATAATCGGGATGGCCGATTTCCTTAAATATTTGTAATAAATCGGCTCTGCCGGAAAGATAGTCCTTTAACAATAACCGGTTAGAACTTAATTTTTGAGAAATGGTAGTTTTATCAAATGGGATCAGGCCGGACAAAAGAATCTTCTCCCGGTACTGTTTTTGAAAATGCTGCAGCATTAAAAAAAAATGATTCTCATTAAAATAATGAGAATCAAGAATAAATATCACTTTCATGGTTTCATACTATCAAACAGCTATCGGGTCATGCTTCATTAAGTTCATTACCCTATTGATTAAGTCTACATCCTTTTCAACAATTTCCATAAACTTCTCCTTGCTAATATAATATATTTCTGCCTCTTCTATTACCGTGGCTGTTGAATTATACATTTCATTCTGAAACAATTCATTGTATCCCAACATAGAATAAGCGTTTGAAATACCTAAAATATTTTCACGTCCAAATGCATTGACAGAAGATGTCTTCACTTTTCCATTTAATATAAAATACACGCCCATAGGCCGAGTATCTTCATAAAACACTACCTGGCCTTTTCTATAAGTTATACTTGCCCGGCTGTTCTTAACTATCAATTTACACAACTTATTAATGTCATTTAAAAAGGATGTATTCATAGTGGTTTGTCCTAAAATTTAACGTTTTTTAATAAAATACTCATTATAGGTGCAACAACTAATGTAATAAAACAAAGACTTATCTCTTAAATATTACCTTAGACACATAACTCTAACAACAATTACAAAATGAATGTTCAACTTATATAAAATATCATCAGAAATATCCAACACGAACGCAATGTAATAAATGAACGCAAAAATGAAATTATTTATTATGTAATTTTTTACCCTGTTTATCCACATTTTATCTTAAAGTGGCCAATTGCCCGAAAAGCTCTTTTTCTTTATCACTCAGGTTTTGGGGAACCTCTACTTTTATTTTAATATATAAATCACCGAAGCGGCCCGGCTCCTGATAAATTGGCATTCCCTTACCCTTCAATCGCAAAACTTTATCATTTTGAGTTCCGGGGGGAACGTTAATTGAAATTATACCACTTATCGTCTGAAATGTAACTCTACCACCCAAAACTGCTTTGTATAAACTGATTCGGGACGTCAAAAAAAGGTCATTTCCTTTCCGCTCATATTCTTCATGGGGCAGCATATTTATTTTTATGTATAAATCTCCTGCCAGCTGTCCCTGCCCACCTTTAGATCCCTTGCCTTTTATCTTTAATACTTGTCCATCTTTGATTCCCGGTTTTATTTTAAGACTCAAATTCTGACCCTGATATTGAAATACTCTGACCGTTCCATGATAGGCTTCCTCCAGAGTGATATCCATTTCCGCACGCATGTCTGCCCCTTTTTCTCCGAAACCACCCCTACGGGAACCCGACTTACCAAAGAAACTTTCAAAAAAATCAGCAAAATCATCCTGATCAAAAGAGTATGTATCTCCACTCGCACTTCCGGCAGTTTGGCCGCCCCCTGAATGTTGCCATTTCCAATACTCTCCATATTGGTCATACTTTTTCTTTTTTTCAGGATCACCTAATACGTCGTAAGCCTCATTAATTTCTTTGAATTTTTCCTCTGCCTCCGCATTACCCACATTCTTATCCGGATGATATTTCACGGCCAGTTTCCTGAAGGCTTTTTTTATTTCATCAGCCGATGCATTGCGGTTTATACCTAAAATACTGTAGTAATCTTTCGCCATTATTCTACGTTCACCTATACCTAAATAATAAAATTTTAAAAGTGTTGTTATAGAGATATGGATAAATTTTTTCTTTTCCTGACTGCAGGCATCATCCTCCTGGGAATATTACTTGTTTTATGTATCACCAATCCGGTTATGAGTCAAAAAACCGGCAACATAAATTCCGATAGCTCATTAAAAAGCAATCTATATCGACATGTTAAAGAACTAACATCATCTGAACATGCACGAAACGCCTACAATCCCGAAGCTTTAAACAAAGTAGCCGATTATATAATGCAGGAGTTTAAAAACCTTGGACTACACCCATATGAGCAGAAATATATTGTAGATGAAAACGAATTCAAAAACATTGTTTGCACCCTTGGCCCCAAGGATAAACCCCTTATTGTTATTGGTGCGCACTATGATGTATGCGGAGACCAGCCCGGAGCAGACGATAATGCAAGCGGTGTGGCCGGAATCCTTGAACTTGCCCGCCTATTATCTAAAGACACAACACTAAAATACAAAATAGAATTTGTTGCTTATACCCTGGAAGAGCCCCCTTATTTCCGTACCCAGAACATGGGCAGTGCGGTTCACGCCCATTCCCTGAAAGAAAACAACATAGAAGTCCGAGCTATGATTTGTCTTGAAATGATCGGATACTTTTCAGAAGAAAAGGGATCACAAAGTTATCCAACGGCTTTACTTAAGCCATTCTACCCTTCAAAAGGAAACTTCATTCTTATCGTAGGCCAATTTGGTGAAACTAAACTGGTACGTACGTTTAAAAAAGGTATGAGAAATAATTCCCGGATTGATGTGCGATCCATTAATTCACCTAAGTTTGTCACAGGAGTAGACTTCTCTGACCATCTTAACTATTGGGCAGTTGGTTATCCTGCCATAATGATCACCAACACCAGCTTCTATAGGAACCGCAATTACCATGAGGCAAGTGATACCATAGAAACCTTAAATTTCGATAAAATGAGCGAGGTCGTTGCAGGGATTTATGGAGCAGTAAAGAATTTAAAATGACCCATCTCCCGAACTTTATAATACATTGGAATATTGTGTCTTTTAGTCGTTTGAACAAAAATAAAACTAATAAAAAAGAACAATAGTACAATCAACATTAGCAAAACAAGCACTTTCAGCACTTCCACACCCTTTGAATAATTCGCCATCACAACCTCCTGCTTTTCAATATAACTGCGAAGTCCTAAAAAAGATTTAGAAATACCCAGGCAAAAAAAATTAAATTAACGATCACCCCTCCGGAAATTAAACAGCAATCAAGCTATTTTTATGATTTAAAACGTAATTTTCAGTATGGAAGAAAAATGGCTGGAATGGACCAGAGAAATGCAGGCAATAGCCTTAAGCGGATTACATTATGCAAAAGACCCTTTTGACATCGAACGCTACATTCAATTAAGAGATCTTTCAAAAAAAATCCTTTTAGAATATACCCAAACAAGCCATTCAGGCACACTGGATGGATTGGAAGCTGATGAAGGTTATTTCACACCCAAAACCGATGTGCGGGCTGCCATTTTTCAGGACAATAAAATCTTGCTGGTTCGCTCATGGGATGATAACAAATGGACTCTTCCGGGAGGATATGCAGATGTAAATCTAAGCCCTTCTGAAAATGTGGTAAAAGAAGCTAAAGAGGAAACCGGCTACGATGTGCAGATCACTAAGCTGGCTGCAGTCCTGGATCGTCGAAAACACAACCATCCACCCCACCTTTTTCACTTTTATAAACTGTTTTTCCTCTGTGAAATAAGCGGAGGCATGCCAGAATTAAGTACAGAGACACTGGAAATAGCTTTTTTCCAACAGAATGAACTTCCTGAATTAAGTACCGGAAGAACCAGTGAAAGTCAGATAGACTTGATGTTCAAACAATTCAAGAACCCTGACTTGCAGGCATTCTACGACTGAACATTACAAGGAGGATAAATCAAATCAGCCGCTTCGCTGCCATTTGTGTCTTAACCTGGCATTACAAAGGGATGGTGGCCATGCTACAAAGGACATTGATTTATTGCTTTATTGCTACTTTAACAAAATCCATCGCATAATCCAGGATTAAATTAAAATTTTGTTAAAATCCGGAAAATACCAACCTTATCATAAAATCTTTGGCATATTAATTGAGTTATTGTATATGTAACTAAATAATACGGCCTATGAAATTCTCGAATAAAAAATCCATAGTCAATTTCCTGAAGTCATATCATGCCAGCATGGAAAAAGCTAAAAATTTCATGAAATCAGGAGACGTAAATATGTACCTGGGAGAAATTATTGAAGCTGAAAAAATTATGAATGAAGTAAAGATCCTTGTCGCCAATCATCAAAGAAAATCAATTTAACCTATAGATGCCGGTCTTGTAGTCCGGCATCAACTTATTTTTTCTTTTGCGCCCAGGAAATACAAAAAATAAACAGATTGTATTCTTTTTTGATTTTGTCCCTTACTCGTTTTACCCCTGATATTAAATAATTAAAAATTCTCATGACTGACTGATTAATGAAAATTAAAAATATAAAATTCCCTATTAACTACAGTAAAATAACGACAAAAAAAATAAACAAGTTATCCACATCACCTAAAAAGCAATTACCCCCCCCACAAAAACTCTCCTTTTGAAACAATTACTGCTTTGGAAGTCAGCTCTACCAGATTATCTTTAAGTGACACTCCCATAACTCCTCCCCTTTGAGAAGCCTGATACGCAGTAAAATTATTCTTTCCCAATTTTTCACTCCAATAACATGCAAGGCAGGCATGGGCTGAACCCGTCACAGGATCTTCGTTAATTCCCGCAAAGGGTACAAAAACCCGTGAAACAAAATCATAGGGCTTGCCTTTTGCTTTTGCTGTTGCTATAAAGACTTTGGTATGTTTGGAAAGGACAAAAAAATCTGGATTCAGGTTTCTGACATCGTCTTCAGAGGCCAATTCCAATAAATATCCATTCTTATGAACTCCGGAAAACAGAACTTCCGAATCAAAAGCCTTTGCTATTTCATTATCCAATACCACTTCATGCTCTACAGGAATAGTTGGCAAGGTTATACTTATCCCCTCGCTACCATAGGAAGCGTTCAATTCTGTACCTGAAGCAGAAATAAACTTTATCACTTTATCCTTTGGGAAAAAACCTTCTTCAAATAAGACATGTGCTGCTGCAAGTGTACCATGGCCACAAAGCAGAATTTCTTTTTTGGGGGCAAACCAGCGGATATGGTAGCCATTGATATCATGATAAACAAAGGTGCTGGCTGGTAAATTAAATTCTCCGGCAATCCTCTGCATATCCTCTTCCATGAGTATTTTTTTTAACATAAACACCGCGGCGGGGTTTCCCTTAAAAGCCTGGTCTGCAAAAGAATCCACATGATAATACTGAATCATAACATTTTTTATTTTTTAAAGTCTTTTATCTAAAAATAGTTTTATGAAAGCGATCTGGAAAGATAGAATTATTGCTGAAAGCAATCAAACCATTGAACTTGAAGGATACAGGTACTTTCCTAAAGATGCGGTAAATCAAGAGTATCTCCGGGAAAGTGAAACCCCTTACCATTGTCCATGGAAAGGCGATGCCTTGTTTTATGACATCATTATGGATGGCACCGTCCACAAAGATGCAGCATGGGAATACCCTGTACCTAAAGAAAAAGCTTCGTTTATAAAAGACCATATTGCTTTTTGGAAAGGAGTTAAGGTAGAGCGGTAAGTAATTTTCTCACCGCTGTTTAATTAAAAAGACGCCTCCAAGTATTAGTAAAATAGAAAATACCAGGAAGCCATGATTCCACATTGCAGGATTCCCGACTTGCTCCCGGACATTATGCAGGTTAAATATATAATGATTAAAAATACTATCCATAAGATTAAAAATACCCCAGCCAAGAACCATCCCTCCCCAGAAAACAGGGGTTGAACGTAAGACATCCTTACGATTGACAACTCTCCACATAAGCACAATTCCTGCCAGGGTAAATGACCAGGTAAATAAATGAAAGATCCCATCCCAAAACATATTGACTTCTTTATTCAATAGGGTATCAGGTGGCAATTTTGCAGAAATCATCTGATGCCATTGCAGTATCTGATGCAAAATAATTCCATCTAAAAAACCGCCCATACCCAGACCCAGAAACAGAGAAGCCGCCAATAATGGCTTTTTGCTTTGCTTATTCGTACTTTCAAATGCCATTTATCTGATTTTATAAAAATTAAAAACGAAGAAAAAAACTAATACGGGAGGTACGCAGATCACCATAAGGTAATACCAAAAATCCTGGTTAAAAATTGCTTCCTGCAAAGGTAAATTGCAGGTCGTGCAAGTAAAAATATGATACAACATATTCTAAAGTTTAATCAAACTTCAAAACCAGTATCTTAAAAAAATGTTACACACCAGCTTATTCTTTAATTATTACTAAATGTTTTTTTGATAATAAAGCTATACGATAAATATCCTCTCCCACGAAAATTTTTTTCCTTTCCAATCGCCACTGAAAAATTGCTGCTGAGAATCCGGAAAGTTTAACAAACTTTAATGAATCATTTTTAACTAAGGTCTCATCCTGATTTATTTCTGATTTAATAAAATTTGAAAAATACGATTCCATTACCAGATCTCCAGAATGCTTAAACCCCCAGTAAATATGTGACTCATTTTCCGGAATAAGGTTCCCCAACTTATCAAACTTCAAGGTATCACTACTTTCGAGTGACTTTAATTCCCACATACCAATTATGCGCTCTTGTTTTCTTCCCGGAGAATAAACAAAAGAGAAGCCTGTTATTAAAATTAAAACACTTATATACTTCAAACCATCCATCTCAAACTATCAATCAAACAACAGTTTCAATTCTGCTAAAGCCACTACTACCCTTTATAACTTTTACCTGGCAGGCTATGCGTTCTTTTAGTGTATCAACATGGGAAATAATGCCTACTGTTTTTCCATCTTCAGCCTGAATCTTTTCCAAGGTAGAAATAGCCATATCCAGGCTGGCAGGATCTAATGTACCAAACCCTTCATCTATAAAAAATGACCTGATCTGAATGTTTCCGGCTGCCAGATCTGAGAGCGCAAGTGCAAGAGCCAGCGACACAAGAAAGGACTCTCCTCCGGAAAGTGTGGAAACAATGCGCATAGCATCTCCCATTTCACGATCCACAACCATCAATTGATCCACACCCTTATCATCATCACTAAAACTTTGTTCCGATACATGAAGAATGTACCTTCCGGAAATCTCCTGCAGGCGTTGATTAGCCAATGCAATCAAGTGCCTTAGGGTAAAACGTTGCATGATTTTACTAAACTTTTTACCCTTTTCATCGCCTATGTATTCTTTAATAATATCATAAAGTTCAAGCTCCTTTTTTAAAGTCTCCAGCTCTTTAATCTTAGCTCCCTGCCTTTTCCTGTTTTCATCATCATGCTTCAGGGACTGCTCAATTGCACCTATCTCCCTGTCATATGCACTACAGGTTTGAGATAAATTCTCATGCCTGGATTGAACCTCCTCTATCGAAGCATTATGCTGAATTGCCCCCTTTATTTTTTTCTCCTCCACATCTTTTGC